>JAAETT010000371.1 GCA_024228115.1 bacterium | reverse complement strand
TGGTGGATGAAGAGCTGCTTCTTTCCGGGCGTCTCCGGGTCGTCCATCATTTCGTAGACGGCGGCCGGGCAGAAGCTCACGCAGGGGTTGCCGTACTCCTCGGTGCAGACGTCACTGCAGAGATCCTTGTCGGCCACGACCAGATGCGAGGGTTGGTCGGCTTCGTGGGCGGTGCCGGAGAAACCGACGAGGTGTTCCTTCGAGAAGGTGAGCACGCCGTCGAACTCGAATTCTTCCTTGACGCGCTTCTCCGGAGGCAGTTCGGAGAGCTTCGTGTAGGCCTCGTGGCCGGCGTGGAAGGTCGGCATGCCGAGCAGGCCTCCGCCGTCGGTGAGGAAACGCCGGAATGGTTCGTTCAAGGCCGTGAAGGCGAAGCTCGAGGCGAACGAAGCGTGGTGGGTGCGCGTCTTCCAATGTTCTTCGAAGGCCCAGCTTTGTCGATAACGCTCGGTGTAGCCGCCGAGTGTGACGGACGTGAAGTCGTCCGCCTGCACGGCGTCGGCGATCGTCTCCGCCGCCATCATCCCGGACTTCATCGCCAAGTGAACGCCCGAGAGTTTCTCTCCGTTGCAGAAGCCCGCCGAATCGCCGATCAGCAACGCGCCGTCGGTGTAGAGCTTCGGCATCGAGGTGAGGCCGCCAATCGGGATGGTCTTCGCTCCGTACCGAACCAGCTCCGCACCGTCGAAGAGCTTCCGGAAGAAAGGGTTCGTCTTGACTTTTTGGGCCCGCAGGTGGGGGTCGAGGAACGGATTGGAAGACTCGAGCGCCGTCACCACGCCGAAGGAAACAAGGTTGTCTTGCATGTCGTAGAGAAACATGCCGCCGAAGGCGTCGATCAGATCAAGTGGCACCATGCCGTGCACGACCCGACCCGGTACGTGGTTTTCGGGCTTGACCCGCCAGATTTCCTTGATGCCTGTCTCGAAGATCTGTGGGTTGTCGCCTTCGAGACCGAAGCGGGAGACCAGCTGCTTGGTGAGCGAGCCGCGGACGCCTTCGCCTAGCACAGTCACCTTGGCCTGGATGTCCATGCCGGCCTGGAAGGTGCCCTTCTGTTTGCCGTCCTTGTCGATGCCCATGTCGCCGAGTCGGACGCCAACGACCTTGTCGCCCTCCAGGAGCAACCGATCCCCAGAGAACCCGGAGTAGATATCGACGCCGAGTTCTTCGCATTTTCCGGCCAGCCACTTCGCCACCTTGTTCAGAGACGCAACCATATAGCCACGCTTTGCGAATTCCGGTGGGTTGATCGGGAGGCGGAAATGGTAGTTCGGCAGGAAGACGTGAGTCTGCGGCTTGTCGCAGACGAACTCGAGGGGGAACCCCTGGTCGAGGAAGTCGGGCATGAGCTCTCGGATGCCGCGGGGGTTCACGCAGGCTCCGGACAACATGTGGTCACCGACTTCGGCGCTCTTCTCGATCACCAGCACGGCCGGTGCCTCGATGCCCCGTTCTTCGCAGGTCTTCACCAGGTGATACGCCGAGGCCAGCGTCGCCGGGCCGGCGCCGACGAAAAGGACATCGACCTCCATAATCTCGCGTTCGATGGGGGCGTTCATCGGGGTCCTCCGGCGTATCCAGGGAAACGGAACAGCGGCCGGACCATAGGGCAGGGAGGGGCGTTTTCAAGCGACATCGAGGGGCACCAATCTGCCCGGAGCCGGAATTTCCCGAGCGACGGCGGGGCGTTGACCCCATAGAGCGCAATCCCTAAGGTGCGCCGCGCGCCAGGAGGAGCCGAGCGGATGTCCACGATGATCACCGAAGAGTGCATCAACTGCGGCGTATGCGAACCCGAGTGTCCGAACGAGGCGATCAGTGAAGGCGAAGAGACCTTCGTGATTGATCCGAAGCTCTGCACCGAATGCGTCGCCTTCCACGAGACAGAGCAATGCGCTGAGGTCTGTCCCGTCGATTGCTGCGTACCGGATCCGAACAACGCCGAGGAAGAGGCTCTGCTCTTCACCAGGGCCCAGGAAATCCACCCGGACAAGGCGTCGGATTTCACTCTCTCGGTGGAGACGTCTCGCTTCCGTCAGTAGCGCTGCCTGGCTGCGGCAATAGTTGCCCGCGTAGCCCAGCGAAGAGCACGAGCGCTGCGACCATCATGGCGCCCGCTGCCCAGAAGGGGGCACCGAGGCCGACGGTCGCCATCAGCTGGCCGCCGCCCCACGCGCCGACGATGCGCCCGGCTGTGCCCATCGAGTTGCTCTGCCCGAGGAGTTCCCCGGCTTCCTCCGCACGGCAGACCTGGGAGTAGAGGCTGGTAAAGGCCGGGAAAGCCAACCCATTGCCGACGGCGATGATCGGGCCCAGCACGTAGAACCAGCCGTAGCTCGGTGCCATCGGAACGCCGAGGAGGCCCGCGGCCATGAGAGCCAGCCCCGCCACCACCAACGAGAACTCGGTGGCGAAGAGCATCAGCCGACGCAGCAGGACAGCCTGGGTCAGCACCAGGAAGATGCCGATCCACCCGAAGATCAGCGCGGCATCCAGCTCGTCTGCGCCGAAGCGTTTTCCGAGATAGAGGGTGATCATGGCTTCGAGCACCGAAAAGGCGCTGAAGAACGCGAAGAAGAGCAGCAAGTAGAGCCCGACGCGACGATCTCGCACATCGACCATCAGGCGGAGGGGCGCCGGGATCAGGCTGCGCCCGAGGTCGCGCAGGGGCGGGCGCGCCAGCTCGGCAGGGCGTGACTCGTCGAGGGCGAAGACCGCCAGCACGCCATTGGCGCCTGCCAGTAGCGCGACGGCGTAGAAGGGCGCCTGCTCGTGGATGATGGCGAGGCCGCCGCCGAGCATGGGCCCCATGATCATGCCGGCGCCGAACGCCGCGCCGATCAGCCCCATCCCGCTGGCCCGTTCCGAGGGTGGGGTGAGATCCGTGACCACGGCCTGGGCCGTGCCGACGCTGGCGGCGAAGAATCCGGCAAGGGCCCGGGCCAGGTAGACCGTCTCGATGTCCCGGGCCATGGCCAGTAGCACGAAGGACGCGGCGGTTCCGAACAGCGAGACCAGCAACACGGGTCGTCGCCCGAGGCGATCCGAGACCCAGCCCCAGAACGGAAGGAAGAGCAGCTGCGCCAGGGCATAGATCGCCAGGATCAACCCGACCTGGACCGGGTTGGCACCCAGGCGGCTCGCGAACAGGGGAAGCACCGGGATCAGCACGCTGAACCCGACGAAGTCGATCAGGATCGTCGTGAAGACGACCCCGAGCAGGGTCCGGCGGCTCGTCATCGAAGTGCGTCGCTTGCCTGAAAGGAGACCCGTCTACCATACTGCGACCCATGCGGACGATCGACTCGACCCTGGTCGATATTGCGCGCGATTTCCTGATCGCCCACCGGGCCCTGCGCCAGGTGGCGGCTCGCCATCACAACGGCGAGCTGCGTTTCGAGGAGGTCGTCGAGCTGGTCGGTGATGACGAGAAGAGCGTGCTCTTCCGCCTGAAGGAGTGCTGTCATCGCGTCTTCCGCGCGACGGATACGGACGCGGAAATCGGCCCCGGTGCGCTTTTCGATCTGGCCATCGGTTCGCTCTTCCATGAGGCCATGAAGTTCCGGGAGAACGTCTACACCCGGGATATCTACGGCCCCCGCGTCTCGGCCCTCCGAAAAGCAGGCGTTGACGACGAGGGTGGCTTGCTTCGAGAGTTCGAGAAGATCGTCGCGGAATCCGGAGTGCGGCTCGAGGAGTCGCTGGTCGAAGCCGAAACCCTGCTCCGCCAGACGACGGGCCAGTTCCGCGTGCTGCTCGTCGCCAATGCAAGCAATCCCTACGTCACCCGCTTCCTGATCGCCCAGGCGGACGACATCGAGGGGGTGATGGGGAAGCCGCTCGACCAGGTGCTCTCGGACATCCACGGCAGCGCCTCCGCGGGCTACGCCCAGGCCGCAGAATCCTATTTGTCGAGCGGATTCTTCGAGGCGGGTGTGGGTGCGCTCGAGAATGCCGGCCGGCTCGGGCATTCGCCCGAGGAAGTCTTCCGCCTGGGGGCCTACGCCCAGGGCATGCAGGCTTTTCTGGAGGGGCGCTTCGCGGACGCCATGGCCTCGCTTGGCGCCTGGTTGGATGCGCGGCCCGGTGAGGGGGACGCTCATTTCGCGAGGCTCGCATTCTCGGCGCTCTCGCGGGTGGGCCAGTTGATCGGAGAAGAGGGTGAGCCAGCTCTCAGCGATGGCGCGGCGGCCCTGGCGGAACGGATCCGCGCTGAAGTGCCATTCGAAGACGAGGCGTCTACCGCCTGAAGAAGGCCGCCGTTCAGAGGCCGGTCGCTGCTTCCGGGTCGACAAGGATTGCCCGAATCACGAGCGCGCGAATCTCCTTGGCGCGCCACTTCACCATATCGGCGGTGAAGAGACTATCGACCTCGAAGATCGCTGCGCCGAGGGGCCCGGTTGCATAGTGGAAGACGGTCGCACCCAAGGTGCTCGTGAGCAGATGCCGAGCAGAGCAGCGCACGAACACGCCTTGATCCATGCCGCCCTTCAGGAAGGTGAGGAGCCTCCCGATCAGGCGCCGGATCGGGCCCCCCAAGAGTTCGCTGCCGGTGATCTCGTAGCTGTCCATGAAGACGCGGATCAGCACCTGGGCGTAAGTGGGCCGTTCCGCCAGGAGGGAGTTGAGCCGATCCACGACCTCGAGCACGCGCTCCACGTGGCTGGTGGGCTTGTCGAGGACGTCCGCGACATGCTGGTCGAAGACTTCCATCATCCCGGCCAATACAGATTCGAAGAGCGCGGCCTTGCTCGGGAAATAGTAGTAGAGAGCCGTCTTCTGAACACCGACCTGGCTGGCGATGCGCTGCAGGTGGGCGCCTGCATAGCCACGCTGAGCGAATTCCGCCTCTGCGATCTCGAGGATCTTCTGTCGGGTGTCGCCGCTGCGGCGCTCGTGGGTCATACAGGAGCCTCTGAGGTTTGGCTGCGATAGTACACCCATCCGCCTGCGCCTAGCACCACCAGGGCCACACCGATCCATTGAGGCTCCGTGAGGCCGAGGGCCACCTTCGGGTTGATGCGAAGCATCTCGATGAAGAAGCGCCCGAAGCCATTTGCCATCAGGTACTCGCCGAAGATGAACGGGCTGGTCTTGCGTCGGCGCCACAACAACGCCCCGGCGAAGACCAGCCAGACCACTTCGTAGAGCTGGGTCGGGTGGACCGGGACCATCGTCGGCGGAGCACCCTCCGGAAACGCGACGCCCCACCACCCATCCGTGGGCCGACCGTAGTCGTCCCCGACCAGGAAGCAGCCGACGCGGCCGAAGGCCTGGCCGATGAGGGCCGCGCTGGAAACGCAGTTCGAGATCATCAGCGTCGAAATGCCGTGAATCCGGGTCCCGATCGTGACCGCCAGGGTTCCACCGATCAGGCCCCCGTACCAGGTGATGCCGGCCCGGTTCAGCAAGGCGTCCATGAAAGGCATGGATCCGAGCGCCCACTGGTCGACGGCGAAGTAGAGCTTCGAGCCCAGGACGCCGCCCACCATCGCGTAGATGAGAATCGTCGATGCAAGCTCGGGATCTTCGCCGTACTCGGCGAGGCGCTTTCCGACGATCCAGGCGGAGACCAGGAAGCCAACCGCCATCATCAGCCCGAAGGTGCTGATCGGGTAACCAAAGACTTCGAACAGGACGGGGTACACGTGGGAGGCCTCCGGCCGCCGAGGCTACGGGAAGCCCTTCGATTGGCAAGCTGGGCCGCCCCAGTCAAATGGCTTCGATGGGTCTGGAGCGGCGGAAGCCGGGCGGGAATTCAGGCGCTAGGCAGCTCGACGTGGAATGTGGCGCCGTCGCCGGGTCGGCTCTCCACCCAGGTTCGTCCGCCGCGGGATTCGGCGATCTTCTTGACGATCGCAAGCCCCATGCCGGTACCGCTGCCGTTATGCGAACCGCTGTGGAAGATCTCGAAGATCCGCTCGTGCTCATCGGCCTCGATGCCCACACCGTTGTCCGAGACGGAGATGCGCGTCCCCTCTCCGAAATGCTCGATGTCGACCTTGATACGTGCCTCGGGGCCCGGGCCCATGTGCCGGAGCGCATTGCCGACGAGATTCGAGAAGAGCTGGTAGAGCCGGGTGCGTTCGAAACGCAGCATCGGCGGGTCGGTGGGCAGATCGAGCAAGACGCGTTCTTCGTCGAGCCGCGGCTTCAGCTCGGCCTGGAGCTGAAGGAGCACGTCGCGAGGATCTATGAGATCCCGGGGCGCGTCGTTGACCCCGATGCGGGAGAGTTCGAGGAGCTCCTGGATCAGCGATTCCATGGTCCGGCCGGCTTCCTCGATGCGTTGGAGGAAGTGCTGCCCCTTCTCACCCAATGCCGGCGCGAAATCCTCACGCAACAACCGTGAGAACCCCAGGATCGAGACCAGCGGCGAACGCAGATCGTGGCTGACGGCGTGGACGTAGTGCTCGAGCTCCTCGTTCTTGCGCGAAAGGTCGCGCTCGAACTGGCGTCGCCGGGTGATGTCCTGCACATAGGCGACGGCACCTATCTGGGTACCGTCTCGTAAGGTCAGTCGGCTCACCGATACGGAGACATCGAGCGGAGAGCCGTCCCGACGCCGCACGGAGAGTTCCATCCCTCGGAGTGACGTGTGATCCGCAAGCGCTGAGGCGAGCGAATCCAGATCCTGCTGCGCGTTGAAGAACACGGCCAGCGGCTGGTCCACCAACTCCTCATGGGACCAACCAGAGAGTTCGAGCATGGCGGGATTGGCGTAGGTGACGAAGCGGCTGCGATCGACCACGATGACGCCGTCGGGAGCGCTATCGAGCACAGCGGCCAGGTAGCGAAGGGTCGAGGCCAGTTCCTCGACCCGGTCTTCGCCGTGCCGGAAGATCGCGACCACCGAGCCACAACCCGGGGCTACGCGCGCGGCGGAAACCGTCGCGCGAACCGGCTCGCCGCCGTCATGGACCAGGGACACCGGCTCACCGGAAATCTTGCCCTCGCTCTCGAGCGTCGCTTCCAATCGGGCGCGGTCTTCGGCGCGAGCCACCGAATCCAGCCAATGCATTCCCTCGAAGCTTTGGCCACCACCGCAGGTACTGGTGAGGGCATCCGACATCCACAGGATCTGACCCTGTGCATTCATCAGCGCAATCCAATCATGGAGCGGGGCGAGGCCCTGGGCCAGGGGAAGGGTGGCTCCGACTTCGCCGCCCGTGTGTTCTGCTACTGCCACGCTCATATGTTGGTTTCGTTGCCTCACCAAGGACGTCCATCCGTGTTACCGGGAGTTTGCTCCCGTCGATGCCACGGAGTTTTCTTCTGATCCTTGAAGGCGACCCGCTGCAATCGCGCGGTTCGCCCCCAAAACCCCGCGTCCTGCGGGGGATTGGATGCTATCAGAGGCCGGAACCGGGGGTCAATCCAAACACTCATTTGGGGAATCACCCAATCGTTCGCGGAGGCCACTACCCATCAGATTCAACTCCTTTGCGCGATGGGTGTGTGGCCCGGGTCACGGACCGGTTCCCAGATATGGGACTCTCGCGAAGGCCAAGAACGTGCCCCCGGGGGACTTTCTGCTTTGGCAGCGCCCGGGTCCATTTAGTAGGTTCCGGCCCGCGCCGGTGGCAGCGAAAAAGGGCGCCCCCCAACATGACCCACTCAATCCACAGAACGTCTCTACGTCGGGGCCGATGGCGTGTCGCCCTCGTGGCCGTGGCTGCGGGTATGACGCTCAGCGGCTCTAGCGCGCCACGCATGGCCGCGGAGCCGACCCCGGAAGTCGCTGAGAACCTGGCGGTGGCCGCTGCGCTACCCAAGGCGATCCGTGGCGAACTCGTGCGGCTCAATCCTCATCTCGCGCCCGCATGGATCGACAGGATCCAGGCCGCGATCCAGGCAAGTAGCGACCGCCACGGGCTGGATCCAGCCCTGGTGCTGGCCGTCATCGAGGTCGAGAGCCATGGGCGGCCGGACGCACGCAGCCCGAAGGGCGCGCTGGGTCTGATGCAGGTGATGCCGTACATGATGCGGCCGATGGGCCTGGCCGGGAATGCAATGACCGTCGAGGCCAACATCGAGGCCGGCTGCATGATCCTCTCTGGCAACATCCAACGCCTGGGCGAGGCGGATGGCATCTCCTCCTACTTCTGGGGCTCCCAGATCCGCGGCGTCGGGTACCTGAACCGCGTGCGCGCCGCCCAGGAGCGCGTCGAGCGCGCTCTCACCTCCTAGCCCGGCCGGGCGCCAGGATGGCGAGCGCAGTAGAGGACGGGCCGCAACTGCGCCGCACCGAGACGACGGTCTCCGGTGCCGACGGCCTCAACCTCTTCCGTCGTACGTGGGTGCCGCCTTCCCCTGAACGGCTGGTCGTCCTGGTGCATGGCTACGCCGAACACAGTGGCCGCTACGAAGGCATGGCAAGCTGGTTGGCCCGCCGCGGCGCGGCCGTCAGTGCCTACGACCATCGGGGCCACGGCCGATCCGGTGGGCGCCGCGCTCACCTGCGAAGCTTCGCGGAGTACCTGGATGATCTCGCGAACATGCTCGAGCTTGCGAAGGCCGAACATCCGACGCTTCCGATCCATCTCGTCGGCCACAGCATGGGCGGGCTGATCACGCTTGCCTATCTGGTCGAGCGCAATCCGGTCATCAGCAGCGCCGTCACATCCGGCGCGGCGATCAACCCCGACGGTGTTTCGGCCGCTCGCGTCGCCGTGGCACGGGCCCTGCGAAGGGTCTGGCCCACGCTCCGAATCGGGAGCGGCCTGGATCTCGACGGCCTTTCCCGGGATCCGGCCGTCATCGAGCAGTACCTCGCTGATCCGCTGGTCTTTCGTGACATGACCGCATCGCTCGGGGCGGAGTTGATCGGCACTGCGGCGCGGATTGCACCTCGAGCTTCCGAGGTGAAAGTCCCGTTGCTGATGCTCCATGGAGAGGACGACGGCTTGTGCGCAGCGCGGGGCAGCCGCGAATTCTTCAGCGGGGTGGAATCCGAGGGCAGCGATCTGCGCATCTACCCCGAGTTGCGGCACGAGATCTTCAACGAGCCCGAGCGCGAACAGGTCTACACGGATTTGTGGCAGTGGTTGGAGTCGCTCGCTTGAGTGGCCCGCTGACCCATCTGGACGAGCAGGGCCGTGCCCGCATGGTGGATGTGGGTGACAAGCCCGTGACCGAGCGCGTCTGTGTTGCGCGCGCCGAGGTGGAGATGGCGCCCGAGACGCTGGCCGCCATCACCGAGGGTCGCGCGCCGAAGGGCGACGTCTTCGCGACGGCTCGCATCGCCGGGATCCAGGCGGCCAAGCGCACCGATGAGTGGATTCCCCTGGCCCACCCGCTGCCCGTGGAATCGATCGAGGTCCAACTCACACCGGATCCAGCGGCATCCTGTGTACGGGTGGAGGCCACCGTTCGCGCCCACGCCCGAACCGGAGTCGAAATGGAGGCGTTGGTGGCCGTCTCGGCCGCAGGCCTGGTCATCTACGACATGTGCAAGGCCATCGACCGCGGCATGACCGTGACCCACATCCGACTCGTCCAGAAGACTGGCGGCAAGAGCGGCGTGTGGAGCCGTCCCGGGGAGTGAGTCTTTTTCTTCGGCGTTGAATATCCCCCGGGGGAACGCGTCGAACGAAGGAGTTCCTTCATCCGTAGACAAGGGAAATTGTGGAACCATCTTGGTGGTCCTCGTGTCCCAAGGACGTGGCTTTCGTGACTCAACCGCTCTTGAACAGACCTTCTTCCCTCACCGCCCACCGGGTTGCCCCGGTGGAGAGCGTCGATCCCGATCTCGAGCTGATCGACCGCTGGCGCGATGGCGACAACCAAGCCTTCGAGGCTCTGGTTCGTCGCCACGAGCGCCGCGTATTCGGCCTGCTCCTGCGCATGCTCGGCAGCCGGGAGGAGGCCGAGGACGCCGCGCAGGACACGTTCCTCAACCTCCATCGTCACGGGCACCGCTTCCGGCGTGAGGCCCGCTTCTCCACCTTCCTGTACAGGGTCGCGATGAACGCGGCCCTGAACCGTCGTCGCAGCCTGGGCCGACGCCGCGCCCACATGGACGCCCTGGTCCGGGAACAATCCGGCGGCAGTGCGTTGCCCTCGGTGCCGCGCGGCCCGGAAGATTCGGCTGCCGGCGGAGAGATTCGCGATCGGGTCCAACAGGAACTTCAGGGCCTGCCCCCCGCACTGCGGGCGCCGGTCGTCCTCTTCGACATCGAGGGGCTCGCCTACGCGGAGATCGCCGAGGTGCTCCAGGTTGCGGAGGGGACCGTGAAATCTCGTATTCACCGGGCCCGAAAGGCGCTGAAAGAACGCCTGCGGGACCTGGTACCGGACGAGGGGCCGGCTGAACAGACGGAAGGCCTGCCCGCATGAGACATGCCAGCTGCGCCCGGCGCCTGAGCCAGTACGCCGACGGCACACTGTCCCCGGAAATCTGTCTTCGCATGGATGCTCATCTTGCGACCTGTTCGGAATGTCGGGCGGAGTTCTCCGAGCTGCGCGGCACCATCGACCTGTTAGGGACCCTCAGCAGTTCCTCCGCTTCCGCCGGCTTGCCGTCGGATTTTGGAGAGCAGGTGATGGCGCGGATCTCGGCTGGAGAGGCCGACCCCGGTGTCTTGGGCCGATTCGGTGACCAATGGCGACGCTGGATGGACTCGAGCATGGGCCCGCCATTAGTGACGGCTGCGTTTGGATTGACACTCCTGGTCCTGGTCCAGGGCGTCGAGGTCGAGGTTTCCCTGCCCGGTTTCGGATCCGCCGCATCCGCCGGGGCGGCCACGCTTTCGCTCGAAACCGCGGCGTCGGACCGGCCCACAGCGTCACCGGCTGCCAGCCCCCTGGCTGTTCGCCGACGTATCGTCCCGATCCCGGCCATGCCTCCCCTCGCGGCATGCCTGCGAGGTGCCGAATCCGGCTGCGGGCGTTGGCATGCCTGGCATGTCGGCCTTGGGATGCGCGAGCCCCGCGTATTCCTGCGCGAGGTCGAGAACGTTCCGGACCGCGCACGTGAACGCTGGTTGGCCGAGCTCTCCCGGTTTGCCGCCCATTCGGGCACCGCATCCGTGCTGGCCGCCCGGCTGCGAGAGAGCGGCGATCCGCGCGCCCACGGGGTGGCCACCCATTTCGAGCAGGTCGCCGCCATTCCGCGTCGCTGATCCGAGCCCGGGTCGCTGATCCGATCCCGGGTCATTGATCCGATCCGCGGGCAGCGTCCCCGAAAGCCCTGTAGCCTCCTCTCCCCGGTGGCGACCTGAGAGGACATGTTGAAGCGCGCTCGTCGAAGATCACGAAACCACATTTCGAGGGTGATGGCTGCGGCCGGGCTCGTCGTCGCCCTGCTCGGCCTCGCGCCTGCGTCGGCTGAGGAAACGATCCACCTGATCCCCGATGACAAGGCGGATTGGACCCCGGGCAATGTCTTCGGCTTCCTTCGGGCCTCGCATAACTACGGCGAGCGCTTCATCAAGGTCGAGACGGTGCCTTCAGGGGCTTTCCTCGACCTCTTCTACATCCGCTCCAATTTCCAGAAGCGCTACGAGCAAACAGAGGCGCCGGTCAAGGTCATCCTTCCCTCGCGAATCGAAGCCGGGCCTCGGGATGCCGTGATGATCCGAGCCTTCCTGGAGGGCTACCGCCAGAAAGAGGCGAGCATCCGTGTCTCCTCCAAACAGGAAACCCTGCTCCTCGAGCTCGAGCCCCTGCCCAACACGTTGGTTGCGGCCTCTCATGTCTACCTGGCAGGCCGCTCCTCGATGGCTTTCCTCACCAAGGAGGCTCTGACGGTTCGGGTCCAGAACCGCTCCGATGGGTTCGGCGTGATCCTCGCGGAGACGGCCAAGAGCGAGCAGGCGAGCGCAACCCTGGCGCAGGTGACCAGCCCGCACGTCGGGGGCGTGGAAGCCATCCAACTCGGTGAGGATCTGCTCGTGCGGGTGGAGACCCGGGACGCAGCAGGAGAGTACGAGCTGCGTTCCCGGCAGAGCCTGGACGAGTTGCGCGATCTCTACGTCTACTCGGTGGAACTCGTGCCCTCCGACGGCGGAATCGAAGCAGCGCGCAAGGCGCGAGCCGCCCTGGCCGAGATTGGCGCCGGCGAGGTGAATGGCTGCGCTGCGCGCTTCGATGAGAACCTGCGGACGGCGCTCGAACCGGCGGCACTCTCCCGGGCGCTTTCGGAGCGCGGGGCCTTCACCGATCGCTACGTGCGCGCCGCCATGAAGCGGCTCGGCGCGGTTTCTCCAGATGGACGCATACGCATGACCGATGGCTCCACGTTCCTCGGGTCGAGCGGGCTGGAGCTGGAGGCGGCGATGAGCCAGCCGGGCGAAGCCAAGGGTTTCCTGGCACTGCTGCGCGCATTCGTCGGTCGGGTCGAAGAGCCCGGCCACCGCCGCAGCACGTTGCGGGGGCTTCTGGCTCCCGAGCTTCCGCCGGACCAGTTCGAGGAGGCTTACGATCGTGCGGAGTCCGCCGAGAAAGCCTGCCGAGCCTGAACGGATTCCACTCCTCCGGTCCCACGGAGATCCGCCATGGGCGGGCGAGTTCGCGCGATCAAGGGCGCAGGGTCCACACACCGAGAACCGAGGGATGGGCCGCGTGAGCGTTTGCATGGACACGGTCCCACTGCGCTCGCAGACGCAGAGCTCGTGGCTTTGTTGTTGGGAACCGGTTCTGGTGGCCGCGGCGTACTCCAACTGGCCGAGGACCTTCTGGCCCCGGGAGGTTTGCGTGCACTCGCTGCAGCCTCGTCGGCAGAACTTCGTCGAACGCCCGGCGTGGGCGCTGCCAAGAGCGCAAGTCTGCTCGCTGCGGTCGAACTCGGCCGGCGCCTGGCGGCCCAGCGACTGCGAGAGGGGGATGCGATCCGCAGCCCGGAAGACGTCTTCCGTCACTTCCATTCGAGCCTGCGCGATGCCCCCCACGAGCGCTTTCTCGTTCTCCTGCTCGATGGCCGGCATCGGGTGATCCGTGAGGTGCTCACCTCCCAGGGCACCTTGACCTCGAGCCTCGTGCATCCTCGCGAGGTCTTCCGGCCAGCTCTCAGAGAGGGCGCTGCCGCCCTGGTGGCGGTGCACAACCACCCGAGTGGGGATCCGACGCCGAGCCCCGAGGATCGCCAGGTGACCCTGCGCTTGATCCAGGCCGGCAAGCTCCTCGGAGTGCCCCTGCTCGACCACGTGGTGGTGGCCGAGAGGGGATTCGCCTCTCTGCGGGAGGCTGGCGCGTTCGAAGAAGCGCCTGCTGGCGTCTTCGGTGCCGAATCGCATCCCCGCGGGGTTTCAGGCTCCTAAAGCCCCTAGAGGGTCTCGGTCGAAGAGAGGTTCATGGTGGAGGAAGCCCGGGAAGACATCCAGACGTACGTGGAGCAGCGCCAGTCGGCTCGTACTCCCGTCACCGTCCGGATCGAATACGAGACGGTGGACTCGTTGTTCTCCGAATTCACCCGCAATATCAACGAAGGCGGCGTGTTCATCGAGACCAAGAAGCCGTTGGGTCTCGAGGAGAAGGTGCAGCTGCAATTCCGGCTGCCCGGTGACGAGGAACCCGTGAAACTGAGCGGGCGCGTCGTTCGCGTGGAGTCGTCCGGGATGGGCATCGAGTTCGGCGAGCTCGATTCCACTGCGCGCGAACGCATCAACCAACTCGTCGTCCAGCTGCGAACCGACCGCTAGCCAAACGAGGAACGCTCCCTCGTAGAACGCTGTTCGCGGGTGCCAGGTGAACTTCAGTTCGCCATTGACGGTCCGCAGCAGGCACGGGATGATCGCGAGACACCCTCATTTGTCTCGGAGTGCCCCCCATGGCAGCAGGCGTCAACAAAGCGATCCTGATCGGAAACCTCGGCCGCGATCCCGAGCTTCGTTATACGAAGGGCGGCCAAGCCGTCGCCAACTTCACCCTGGCGACCAGCGAGTCGTACACCACCAAGGACGGTCGTCGAGAAGACCGCACTGAGTGGCATCGGATCGTCGTGTGGGGCCGGGTGGCAGAGAACTGCGCCCAATATCTCGCCAAGGGCCGGAACGTCTATATCGAGGGACGGATCCAGACCCGGGAGTGGGAGAACAAGGAAGGCCAGAAGCAGCGCACCACCGAGATCGTCGCGCAGAACGTCCAGTTCCTCGGCGGTCCTCGCCGCGAGGGCGGTGGAAGTCAAGGCCAGGGAGCCTCCGGTGGCGGAGACCCCGGCAGCAGCGGTGGCGCTCCCTCCGGCGGGGGTGGCGGGTTCGATCCCGGCGAGCCGCCGCCGAGCGACATTCCCTTCTAGCGCACAGCCGTCCCCGGCGGCCTACCGCCTCGTAGCTTGCCAGTGGCGTCGGGCTGAGTACGCTTGCTCCGTTGCCCGTCCCAATGGGTGAGGGACGCAGGGATGGCTGAGGCCACGCGCGGTTCGCGCCGCGGAAAGAGGAAGAAGAAGGCACGCCGCGGTCGTCGCGGCGGAAGCGCCTTCGAGAACGTTGGTCGTGAAGTGGCCGGGGTGGCGCTCGTCGGCTTGGCGTTGCTGGCCGGGATCGCACTCTGGACGTTCGATCCCGCCGATCCGGTGGGCATCTGGGAGCCGGTCCGCAATGGCGGCGGCGTAGCTGGTGCCACCGTGGCCGGCCTGCTGATTCGTGCCGTTGGAGCGGGGGCCGTGGTTCCCGTGCTCGGCATGCTGGTGCTGGGCCTCCGGCTGATGCTGCCCGGTACGATCCAGCCGCCCCCGAAGCGATTCTGGGTCGGGGCGTTGCTACTGCTCGTGAGCCTCGCAGCGTTGCCCGAGTTGCTGGAATCGTTGGCGCCGCACCTGGCGTTTGCCAGCGGCGGATGGCTTGGTGAGGTGGTGGCACCGGTCGAGCGCATGCTGCTCTCCGGCCCGGGCGCCCTCGCGCTGAATGCCCTGGCATTCCTCGTAGGCGCGCTCGGCGTCGCAGGCGTGCCCCCGGGAGTGGCGCTGGCACGCCTCGGCCAGGGGGCGGGCGTCGCCGCCCAATGGACCGGCGCGGGATTGGGCGCCGGGCTCGCATTCTTGCAGGAAGCTGGCGTGCGGGCAGGGCGACAGCTTGCGCGGGTGCCGGCGGGAATCACCGTATGGCGAGAACAGCGTGCACGTCGTGCACGCCGGGTGGCGCGTGACGAAGAGGTCGAGATTGCGGGCGACGCGGAGACGGCCATCCGGCCGACACGCGACGCTCCCAAGGCGCCACGTCCGAGCAAGGGCGCAGCGCCCGATATCGTCGATCATCGGAACAGCGGGAAGCAGGAGCCCGAGCAGGGGGCGTTCACCTTCTCCGAGAGCACGTCGTTCGGCCCGTACTCGCCGCCCGTCGTTTCGGAGATCTTTCAGGCGGCGCCGAAGGGGAGCCAGAAGTACGACCGCGACAGCCTGATCATGAACTCCCGGATCCTCGAGAAGAAGCTCGCGGATTTCGGCGTCAGCGGGCGCGTCGTGACCGTGCATCCCGGCCCGGTCATCACGATGTATGAGTTCGAGCCCGCGCCAGGCGTCAAGGTCAACCGGATCACGAACCTCTCGGACGATCTTGCTCTCGCGTTGCGCGCCCTTTCGATCCGCATCATCGCCCCGATCCCCGGCAAATCGGTCGTTGGCATCGAGGTGCCGAATCCGGACCGGGAGACGGTCTACATTCGCGATCTGCTCGAATCGAAAGGCTTTCGGACCAACGAGTCGAAGCTCACCCTTGCGCTGGGCAAGGATATCTTCGGCAACCCGGCGGAAGGCAATCTGGCCGCCATGCCCCATCTGCTCGTGGCCGGTGCGACGGGGACCGGCAAGAGCGTGTTCTTGAACTCGCTGCTGTGCTCGATCCTGGTTCGGGCGACACCCGACGAAGTGAAGTTCCTGCTCGTCGATCCGAAGCTGTTGGAGCTTTCGATCTACGAAGGCATTCCACATCTGATTGCAGAAGTCGTCACCCAACCGAAACGCGCCGCGGCGGCCCTGAAGGGCATCGTCTTGAAGATGGAGGAGCGCTACCGGGCAATGGCGGCGCTCGGTGTGCGCAACATCCTGCAATTCAATGCGCGTGTCGACGAAGCGTTGGAAGCCGGCGAGAAGACCTATCGCCTGAAACCGCTGCCGGGCGAGGATGAAGGGCGAGAGGTCGAATTCCAGCGCATTCCGTACATCGTGGTGGTGATCGATGAACTCGCCGATCTGATGGTCGTGTCAGCCCGTGACGTCGAGGAGAGCCTTCAGCGCCTTGCGCAGATGGCGCGGGCTTCCGGGATTCATCTGATCCTGGCGACGCAGCGGCCCAGCGTTGACGTGTTGACGGGCATCATCAAGGCCAACTTTCCCTCGCGCATTTCGTTTCAGGTCTCGTCGCGCACGGATTCCCGTACGATCCTCGATCAGGGTGGTGCCGATACTTTGTTAGGCCAGGGTGATATGCTCTTCCTTCCGCCGGGCACCTCGAAGCTCCAGCGCCTGCATGGTTCGTTCGTCACGGAGAAAGAAGTGACGAAGCTCGTTGCTCATCTTCGCGCGCAGGGAGCTCCCAAATTCGATGACGACCTCGTTCGCATCGAGGAGTTGGTCGAGGCCGGCGAGGTCCTGCCGGGAGAGGAGACCGACGAGCACTACGATCTGGCCGTTCAGATCGTCGCCGAGACACGCAACGCCTCGATTTCCTACATCCAGCGCCGGCTGAAGGTCGGTTACAACCGGGCAGCGCGGATGATCGAGCAGATGGAGCAGGAAGGCGTCGTCGGTCCCCAGGTCGGTACCCGATCCCGCGAGGTCTTCGTCCAGCCGATCGGTGGCGCCGAAGAATGAGCCGAGTGCGTTGCCTGGCCCTGGCCGGGGGGCTGGCGTGGATCCTGTCGGCTGGCTCAGCCGCCGGAGGCGATCCCGCGACCCCGGATCCCGCGCCAACCCCGGAATCGGTCGCGGACGCGGCACCGGCGGAACCCGCGACTGCCGACTGCGGGGAGAACGTTGCCGCTCGCGTGCAGGCCTATTACGACGAAGTGCGAAATCTGTCGGCGAACTTCCGGCAGACGACGCAGAGCGTAGCGTTTGGATCCGCGGCCGGCGCGGGCCAGCGCGCTGCGGGAACGGTCGAGTTCGCGAAGCCCGGCAAGATGCGCTGGACCTATACCGAGCCCGAGCCGAGCGAAGTGGTGAGTGATGGCTCCACGCTCTGGGTCTACGATCCGGCTGCGAAAGAAGTGCAGATCCTTCAGGTAGGCGAGGCCTTCCTTTCGGCCGCGGCCATCCAGTTCTTGCTCGGCTCCGGCAAGATCCTCGAGACCTTTCGCGTTGCGGCGACAGATTGTGACGCCTCACCCGTCCATCTCGTCCTCTCGCCGCGGAAGCCCGCCACCTACCAACAGCTCGAACTCGATGTGGATCCGGCCTCCGGCGTGATCACCCGTACGCTGGTTCTCGATGTGCTCGGCAACCGCACGGAAGTCGCTTTCGACGGTCTGCAGATCAATCGCTCACTTCCGTCGGACCGCTTCGTCTTCCAGGTGCCGGAAGGGGTCCGCGAGCTCCGTCTGGACGCCCCCTGAACACGGGATTGTCGGGAAGGACCGCGCTTTGGCCCCGGAATCGGCAACCCGCCGGCATCTGGGCTCCGTTCCTGCCCAGGCCCGGCAGTTTCCTCCACTCTTTCTGCTGTGACTGCAAACCAGCGCATAGCCGTCGGGAGCGTCGGCCGAGCGACACTAGCGTCAAGAACCCACCAGCATGCGGGTGCAGCAATGCATCGTAGAGCGGCACCCCAGGGGCAGCTTTCGATGGAATCCAGCCAACTCAAAAGGGTTCTCCGCCAATACCCGGTTGGGCCGAGAAGGGAGGGTCGGGTGGTCCGAAAGGAGCACGGCCGCGCGCTGGTCTTGGGCGGGAGCTGCCTCTCGGAGTGCTTGACACCCCTTGGCCCTACCCTATGCTCGATCGGTCAAAATGTACGTGAAAACAAGGGGTTTGGGGATTCCGATGCATCCTCATACAGCTTCCTTGGCGGGGTCCATCGGTGTTTCCGGGGATCCGCAGCTCAGCCTCGAAGGCCGCGAAGTGACTGAGAAAGGCTTGGCCCCCAGGCCCCACCATCGTCTCTCGTCGAGGCACTCCCACCCCGCAGGAGCCGGCAGCGGTTCCTCTATCTTGCGTTTCAAAGCCGCGCCCCCCCGGGCGTTCTACCTGCAGCGGCATGGGCTTTGCACACTCCAGGGTCGTCTCCGTGATGGGCACGGAAGCAACCAGGAGAGGGCGCAATGAGCGAATTCGAATCCGATGGTGGCCGGCGGGGTCTCATGAGAGACGTCATGCGACGGATCTCCCCGAGCGGTCCCGGAAACGAGGATGACGATTCGCAGGCGTCTGCTTCATCGCCTGGCGATAGCGCCAGGTCGACGGATTCGGAGCGCGGGCAATCCATGGCACGATCCCTACAGGACGAGATCGAAGATCTCCGAGAGGCACTGCGCTTCTTCGGGGGAGATTCCGCTGAGTTCCGGCGCCGCCTCGATCGGCTGCTCGCCGAGCACGAGGCGATCCGACGTCGCTTCCATTTGACACGCGACCAACTCACCGATGCGGAGCGTCAGAACGAGAAGCTGGTCGCCACGCTTCAGGAAGCCAAGCAGCAGATGGAGCTCCTGAAGGAAGAGGTCGACAAGCTATGCGCGCCGCCGAATGGTTACGGCGTGTACCAGCGCTCCAACAAGGATGATACCGCCGAGATCGTGGTCGACGGCAAGCCGATGCGCGTGAACGTGCATCCGAACATCGATACTTCCCATTTCGAGGAAGGTCAGCTCGTCGTCTTGAACGAAGCGTTCAACATCGTCGAGGGTGCGGGCTTCACGGCCCGTGGCGAAATCATGGCGATCGTCGACAACCTCGGCGATGGCCGCGTCGTCGTGCTCGGCCATACCGATGACGAGCGCGTCGTAACGCTCTCCGACCCGCTTCGCCGCGAGCGCCTGAAGGTGGGCGACCATGTCCTGGTCGATCCCCGGACGCAGTATGCATTCGAGAAGATGCCGAAATCGGCAGCCGAAGAAGTGGCCCTCGAAGAGGTTCCGGACATCACCTACGACCAGATCGGTGGTCTGGGCGAGCAGGTCGAGATCCTGCGCGATGCCATCGAACTGCCCTACCTGCACCCGGATATCTTCAGGGAGCACAAGCTTTCGCCGCCGAAGGGCATCCTGCTCTACGGTCCTCCGGGCTGCGGAAAGACCCTGATCGCGAAGGCGGTGGCCAATGCCCTGGCCAAGCGCATCGAAGAGAAGACGGGGCGGGAAACGCCTGCGTACTTCCTGAACGTGAAGGGCCCGGAGCTCCTCAACAAATACGTCGGCGAAACGGAGCATAAGATCCGTGAGGTCTTCAAGCGGGCACGCGAGAAGGCGAACGAAGATGTGCCCGTCGTGATCTTCTTCGACGAAATGGATTCGCTCTTCCGTATGCGCGGCTCTGGAATCTCCTCGGATATGGAGGCCACCGTGGTCGCCCAGTTCCTTTCGGAGATCGACGGCGTCGAGTCGCTGAAGAACGTGATCGTGATCGGCGCTTCGAACCGCCAGGATCTGATCGACCCGGCCGTGCTGCGGCCCGGTCGCCTGGATCTCAAGGTCAAGGTGCATCGCCCGGATCGGGATGCTGCCTACGAGATCTTCACGAAGTACCTCGTCGAGGATCTGCCCTACCACGCGGACTCGGAACAGCGTTATGGCAGCGATCCGGCGAAGATCGTCGACGGCATGATCCGCGACACGATCGACGACATGTACGCCATGGGCGAGGACAACAAATTCCTCGAGGTGACGTACGCAAAGGGCGAGCGTGAGATCTTCTACTTCAAGGATTTCGCCAGCGGCGCAATGATCGAGAACATCGTGGCTCGGGCCAAGAAGATGGCGGTGAAGCGCTACCTCGACAACGAGGAACGCGGAATCCGGGTTGGCGATTTGATGCAGGCCGTTCAGGACGAGTTCAAGGAGAACGAAGATCTCCCGAACACGACCAACCCGGATGACTGGGCGCGCATCTCTGGCCGCAAGGGCGAGCGGATCATCAACGTCCGCACCCTGATCAGCGGGATCAGCCGCAAAGAGCGCTCGATCGAGAACGTCGACTCCGGCCAGTACCTGTAGGAGGATCTCGCGTCGCTGCGGCGCCAGACATCGATATGGCGATTCCGATGGTGATGGGGACGGAGATCGAGTACGGGATCACGGTCAAGAACGACCGTGATTTCGATCCGATCTCGAGCTGCGTGCTTCTGGTCAACGCCTACCGCGAAGACCGGGTTACGAAGATCCTCTGGGATTACGACCAGGAGAATCCGCTGGCCGATGCGCGGGGCTTCCAGGTGGACGGCGAGAAGTACACGCCGAACCAGCAGGAGAACATCGCCCGCAACAAGACGCTCGAGAACGGTGCGCGTTACTACGTCGATCACGCACATCCCGAATACTCCTGCCCTGAGGTCACGAACCCTTACGAGCTCGTCGTACACGAGAAAGCCGGTGAGCGCATTCTCGAGTTCTCTCGCCGCGAGGCGACGGCGCTATTGCCCGAGGGTGTGACGATGCTGTTGCACAAGAACAACAGCGACCACAAGGGAAACAGCTACGGCTCCCACGAGAACTACTTGATGAATCGACGAACCTCGTTCAAGCGAATCGTCGAGCACCTGATGCCCTTCTTCGTGAGCCGCCAGGTCTACAGCGGTTCCGGCAAGGTGGGTAGCGAGAACAGGGCCCAGCCCTGCGACTATCAGATCTCCCAGCGAGCGGATTTCTTCGAGACCGAGGTCGCGCTGGATACGATGGTCAAACGGCCGATCATCAACACCCGCGATGAGCCCCACGCGGATCGCGAGAAGTATCGCCGCCTCCACGCGATCATCGGCGATGCGAACATGAGCGAGTACACGATCTACCTGCGCCAGGGCGCGACCTCGATCGTGTTGGGAATGATCGAAGACGACGCCATCGATCGGGAGCTCTCGCTCCGGGATCCGGTGAAAGCGATCAAGGAGATCTCCCACGATCCGACCTGCCGCCGTGAGGTGGAGCTGACGAACGGCAAGAAGCTCACCGGCGTGCAACTGCAGCTCGAGTACATGCAGATGGCACGCAAGTACATCGAGAACTACGACGTACCGGCCTGGACAGCCGATATCGTCGAGAAATGGGCCGAGGTGCTGGACGCTCTGGAGCGCGATCCGTTCGAATTGGCCGATCGCATCGATTGGGTGATCAAACAGGTCATGATCGAGCGTTTCATGGAGCGAAAGAGCCTGGAATGGGGGGATCCGCAGGTTCAGCTGCTGGATCTCCAGTATCACGACCTTCGACCCGACAAAGGCTTGTACTATCTTCTCGAGAGGCAAGGAAAGGTGGTGCGGATCGTGACGGATCAAGAGATCACGAAAGCGATTACCGAACCCCCTGAAGACACGAGGGCGTATTTCAGAGGCCACTGCTTGAAGCGCTTCGGCAACGAGGTCTTCGGCGTCAATTGGGACTCGATCTCGTTCGGTATCGGTGACGATCCGATCAAGCGCGTCTTGATGGCCGAGCCGCTGAAGGGCTCGAAACAGCACGTTGACGATCTGCTCCAACGCTCCAGCAATGCGGCGGAGCTGGTCAAGAACCTCCGCGCCTGAATCCCGCCAGGAGACATCTGATGATGCGAAGAATCGAACGACCCACGAGAGCCTCTACCGATCCCAATGCGGATCTCCTCCGCTTCGCCAGCGCAGCTGAGAGCAGCCAGAAGCAGAAATCCGGTGGTGGTGGCGATGACGGTGGATCTGGGACGAGTGGCGAAGGTGCAAAGAAGCTCGCCAAGAAGGGCGAGGATCTGAAGGAAGAGATGGACGCCCTCGTCGACGAGATCGATGAGGTCCTCGAGGAGAACGCCGAGGAATTCGTCAAGAATTACGTCCAACGCGGAGGCGAGTAGGCCAAACGGCCTCGACACGATCCACGCACACCGGGGGGGTTACGTGCGGTTCTGGGATGGCTACAAGGGCTCCAGTTTCATGGAGCTGATCAACGACGAGTTTCCGCAGTTGAAATGCGACCTGAGTGCTGGGTTGGCCAGCGCGGGCACGCTACCGGAAACGGCACATGGCACGACCTGCGTCGGGCTTCGTTTCGCCGACGGTGCGCTGGTGGCAGGTGATCGCCTTGCCACGATGGGCCATCAGGTTGCCAATCGTGACATCGAGAAGGTCTACGCTACCGACGGATACTCGTTGATGGCGATTGCGGGTGCAGCGGGCCCGGCCATCGAGATGGCGCGGCTGCTCGGCGTGCAGTTCGAGCACCATGAGAAGATCGAGGGCGAGCCCCTCGAGCTCGAGGGCAAGGCCAACACCCTGGCCAACCTCATCCGTCAGAACCTGCCTGCCGCCATGCAAGGGCTGGTGGTGGTTCCGCTCTTTGCCGGCTACGACCGCCGGCGCCACACGGGTCGGGTCTGGAAATACGAAGTGACGGGTGGACGCTACGAGGAACTCGAGTTCGACGGAATCGGTTCGGGTTCGATCTTCGCGAAAGAATCCTTGAAGAAGTCGTTCCGCGCCGACGCGACCCGCGAGGCCGCAGTCGGGATGGCCATTACGGCTCTCACCGACGCAGCCGACGAGGATCGGGCCACCGGGGGGGTCGATCTCGAACGCGGCATCTTCCCTCGGGTCAAGATCGTCACGGAAGGTGGAGTCGAAGAAGTGGGCGATGACGAGATCGCTCAGGTGTACCAGGGCGTGCTCGGAAGCCGCCGCCGGCCGGGAGCGTAGTCATGTCTTTTCCGTTCTACGTCAATCCGGAGCAGATGGCCCAGGACAAGGCCGAGTTCGCCCGCAAGGGAATCGCTCGGGGCAAGTCCATCGTCAGTGTCGAATACGATCAGGGCGTGATGATGGTCGCGGAGAATCCGACCCGGCTGCACAAGCTGGGAGAAGTCTACGATCGGGTCGCGTTCGCCGGCGTCGGCAAGTTCAGTGAGTTCGATCGCCTTCGAAAGATGGGTGTGCAGTGGGCCGATGTAGAGGGCTACCGCTTCAGCCGCGACGACGTTCGCGGCAAAGCCCTCGCCAATGTCTACTCCCAGATCCTCGGGGAGGAGTTCAGCCGTTCGATGAAGCCCTTCGAGGTGGAAGTCGTGGTGGCCGAAGTCGGCGACCCGGAACTGGCCGGGCACGAGGGCAACTCGCTCTTCAAGATCGGCTTCGATGGCACGGTGCAGGACCAGGAAGGTTTCTGCGTGATTGGTGGCTCCGAGAGCAATCTCCAATCCCATATGCAATCCAACTATCGGGATGGTCTCAGCCTGGCGGAGGCGATCGCGCTCGGGCGAGAAGCCTTGCAGCGGGCCGAGAACGGCACGCCGGACCTTCCGGCCAAGAGCCTCGAAGTCTGCGTTCTCGACCGGAGCCTGAACGGCCGGAAGTTCAAGCGCCTGACGGTCGATGAGGTCGCCGCGCTTCTCGGCTGAGCTTCGAGAGAGGCCCCCCCCCCCCCCCGGGGGGGGCCCCAGTTGACCGGATCTTTCAGGTCTCCGTTGGCAGCAGATCACCTCGCGGAGACGTCGAAAGGTCTCGCACGTACCTGCCGATAGAGGAATGGCTACATTGGCCCTCCGAATTGGGTGGGAGCACGTGCAAAAGCGGATCTACGGAGTCGAGACCGAATACGGAATCATCTTCACGCCCGAAGGGCGGAAGACGTTGCCGGTCGAAAAGGCGATTCGCTTCCTCTTCGAGAAGCTGATCACCACGGAGCACTTCCTGAACGTGTTCCTGGAAAACGGCGCACGCTTCTACCAGGACACCGGTTGTCATCCGGAGTACGCCACGCCGGAGTGCGCGTCGCCGCGGCAGCTGATCGTCTACGACCGGGCCGGTGAGCGCATCCTCGAGGATCTGCAGGATTACGCCGAGAGCAAGATTCGCGAGGAGCGGATCGCCGGCAAGTTGTCGATCTTCAAGAACAACACGGATTTCGTCGGCAACAGCTACGGCTGCCACGAGAACTACCTCGTCGATCGTGACGTCGATTTCTACTACCTGGCCGAGCAGTTGATTCCGTTCCTGGTGACGCGCCAGATCTACACCGGTGCGGGCAAGGTCTTCCAGACCCAGGACGGCGTGCACTACTGCATCAGCCAGCGTGCCCAGCACATCTACCAGAAGATTTCCGGCACCACGACGAACGATCGCTCGATCATCAATACCCGCGACGAGCCCCATGCCGATCGCGAGCGCTATCGCCGCCTGCATGTGATCGTCGGCGATTCGAACATGAGCGAGTACACGAACTTCGTGAAGATCGGGACGTGCGCAATCGTCCTGCAGATGATCGAAGACAACTACATCAACAAGGATTTTACGCTCCGCAATCCGGTCAAGGCGATCAAGGACATCTCCTGCGACACGACCTGCAAGCGGAAGCTTCGCCTCGACAACGGGCGCGAGTACTCACCGATCGAAATCCAGCGCGAATACTGCGAGATGGCCCAGAAGTACATGGAGCAGTATCCGGTTTCCGACGAGCTCAAGGAGAGCGTCGGAATGTGGCAACACGTGCTCGACTGTCTGGACGACGATCCGAACAAGCTCTCCCGCCAGATCGACTGGGTGATCAAGCGCAACCTGATCGAATCCTACGTCGACAAGCACGGCTCTCGCTGGGCCGATCCCCGCGTCTTCATGCTGGATCTCCAGTACCACGACATCCGCGTGAACCGCGGACTCTATTATCTGCTCGAGCGCAAGGGAGCGGTGGACCGCATCCTGAACGACGAAGAGATCAACAAGGCGAAGACCGAGCCGCCCCATGATACGCGCGCACGAATGCGCGGTGAGTTCATCAAGCTCGCCCGCCAGAATGGCATCCAGTACGATCTGGATTGGTCGAATATCCGCCTCGGCAACCTGCTCAACGTCCGGGTGATCTGCAACAACCCGTTCGAGACGGACACCGAGAAGGTGGCCGAGCTGGTGCGCACGATCCAGAAGACGAACTTGCGCAAGACCAGCCTTTCGAAACTCGTCATCCAGTCCTGATTCGCCAGCGCGCCCGTTCGCGATTCCCTCCCCAACGCGTCGAGGTTCCCCCATGAACGATGCACGCCCCCAACTGGTCGCCATCGACGGCGACGCCTTGCCCCACGAAGCCAACGGAGGGCAGGGCGGAGAAGCCCCTCGCAATCCGGCAGGCCTGGGTCGGAACGGCCGAATCGCCGCGGTGCTGGCCATCGTCGGCCTGCTCGGCTGGGGATACATGGGCTACCGGGCCTGGCAGCTCGAAGCCGCTCTGGCGGCCTCTGAGGCCGCTCTGGCGGCGGCTGAGGGCCGCATCGAGGGCTATCAGGCGCATCTCCTCCAGGTCCGCGATCGGACGGGAACACTCGTCGAGGGGATGGACGCCGTGGTCGGCCAGCTCGGGTCGCTCGCTTCGGACCTGGAATCCCTCGGCTCATTGGTAGGCGAAGACCCCACGGCAACCGGCAACGACAAGGCGGAAACACCCGCTCGGCCGTAGTTCTTCCAGCCTCGCTGCCGGCTCCCTGCGCATCGGCTGAGCGCGCATTTCCTGCGCAATTCCGCCCACTTCCGGGTGCGTGTCACTCAACTCCTGCCGCCCGGTGCCGATACGGAGAGAGCTCCCCGGTCCATCCCGGAGCCGGGACTCGCGAGAGGCGATCTTCATGCTCGATGCCATTGCCGGCCTCTTCTCCAGCGACCTGGCCATCGATCTCGGTACGGCCAACACCTTGGTGTATGCCAAGGGCAAAGGCTTGATCTGTTCTGAGCCTTCGGTCGTGGCCGTTGCCCAGGATCACAGCGGCCGGGGCGAGAGGGTCCTCGCCGTGGGCCACGAGGCAAAGGAGATGCTCGGGCGCACGCCCGGCGGTATTCGTGCGATTCGTCCGATCAAGGACGGCGTGATCGCGGATTTCGAGATCACCGAGGCCATGCTTCGTTATTTCATCCAGCGCGCGCACAACCGGCGCAAGCTGGTGCGGCCGCGGATCGCGATCTGCGTTCCGCCCTGCATCACCAGTGTCGAGAAGCGCGCTGTGCGCGAATCCGCTCTTTCGGCGGGAGCTCGCGAGGTCTACCTGATCGAAGAGCCGATGGCGGCCGCGATCGGTGCGGGCCTCGATGTGACCGCGGCCACCGGCAACATGGTCGTCGACATCGGTGGTGGCACCACCGACGTGGCGGTGATCTCGCTCTCAGGCATCGTCGCCAGTCGCTCCATCCGCTGCGGTGGCGACGCAATGGACGAGGCGATCATCAACTACGTGAAGCGCAAATACAACATGTTGATCGGTGAGCGCAGTGCCGAGGCCTGCAAGGTGAACATCGCCACGGCCTCTCCCACCGCGAAGACAGAGACCCAGGAGATCAAGGGGCGAGACCTGGTCGCCGGAATTCCGAAGGTCGTCGTGACGACCAGCGAGGAGATCCGTGAGGCGCTCCTCGAGCCCATCGGCCAGATCGTCGAAACGGTCCACCTGACCCTCGAGCGCACGCCGCCCGAACTCGCTGCCGACATCATCGACCGCGGCATCATGCTCGTGGGAGGTGGTTCGCTGCTGAACGATCTCGACCAGATCCTTCGCCAGGAGACCAAGCTGCCGATCCTTCGCAGCGAGGATCCCTTCACCGCGGTCGTCCACGGTGCCGGGCGGGCCCTGGACAATCTGGATCTCCTGAAGGAAGTCGCGATCCAGTAGCCCCGGTGCTCTCGCGCCAAGGCACCGTGCCCTGCTTTCCGTCCGGACTCTGGCTAGTGGTTGACAATCAATCCTATATAGTACAGACTAGTACGTACGATTCAGGATCCATCCCGATGTCGACACCGCAACGCAGAAGCCTTCTGAGTAGAGAGCGAATCCTTGCTTCTGCCACGGAGCTGTTCGCGGCCAGAGGCTACGCCGGCACTGGCGTAGACCGCGTCGCCGAGAGTTCTGGCATCGCGAAGACCGCCATCTACTACCACTTCGGCAACAAAGAGGGATTGCTCGCGGCAGTCGTCGAGCGCGCGGCCGGTGCCTGGATCGAAGGAATCTCCGAGGCGTCGCGACAGGCAGGCGAGCCGGCGGCACGCCTCGATCGTGCGCTGCTCGGCATGCGCGCCATGCTGGAAGAGAAGCCCTGGATCCTGAAGCTGATCCAGATCCTGGCGCTCGAGGTCGCTGCTGAAAAGCCCGAGATCCGCGCGAGCCTGCAAAGGCTCATGGATCAGGCACGGGCCGCCATCGTCCAGGGCATACGGGATGCGCTCGGTCTCGACGTGCCCGACGCGGATGGCGTCGCTTCCGCTCTGTTGGCGATGCTCGACGGCATTGCGCTCGGTCGCGAGATCGATCCCGACGGTTTGTCGCTGGACGACGCCTTCGTGGACATCCGGCGCGCGACCGCGTTCCTGATCGCCATCCGCCTGAACCCGGAACTCGGACGCTTCTTCGATGCGCCCTCACCGGAACGCGCCCCCGAGCTGGCAGCGCTCCTATCAGGAGCCCTACCGGCAGGAGAGGAAAGACCATGACTGCGACGACATTCACGGCCGAGCTGCCCCAGGAAGAAAAGCAGGGAGCTCCCGACGGCGGGGCGTACGAGCGACTGCTGGCGAAGCTTTCCCAGCAATCCGTGACGAAGCATTTCGATGCCTATGCGGACATCCCGTGGGAGGATCCTGAGTACGCGGTCGACCCCTCCGACCCGCGCTTCGCGATTCCCGAGGACGATCCGCTCGGGCGTACGGCCTGGTACCGCAGCCTTCCCGCGGAGACACGTGCGAGGATTGGCCTGCATATGGTGGCGACCTTCGCACGGATCGGATGGTCGTTCGAGAGCGTCCTCAAGCGCGGGTTGCTCGAGTTTGCGGCACGGCTGCCAGATGATGCTCCCGAGTTCCGCTACTGCTACCACGAGGTCATCGAAGAGGCGCATCATTCGCTCTTCTTCCACGAGTTCGTGTTGCGCACGGGCCTCGACGTGAAACCGCCTCCGGTCCTGAAGCTCGGCGCGCGTCAGGTGATCGGGTTCGGACGTTGGTTCCCCGAGCTCTTCTTCATCTTCGTGCTGAGCGGAGAGGATCCGATCGATTGGGTACAGCGCCGTGCGGTCGCGAGCGATCACGAACTCCATCCGTTGATCGAGCGCATCAGTCGCATTCATATCACGGAAGAGGCGCGGCATATGGCCTTTGCGCGCCACTACCTGCTCCGGCATGTGCCGGAAGTCCGAGGCCCGAAGCTCTTCCTGCTGCGGTTGCGGTCTGCGATCGTTCTGAAGATCGCATCGGCGCTGATGATGCGACCCTCCCGCCAGATCATCGAAACCTATGGCATCCCGAAGGCGACGATCAAGGAAGCCTATGGACGAGGTTCGTCAGGAGCCCTGATGGCTCGTGCCGCGTTGTCGAAACCGCGTGAATTGTGCTGGGAACTCGGCATCCTGAACGAGCGCTGGACGCCGCTCTGGAAGGCGCTCGGCATCTGGGCACCGCGTGGGGCGAAGTTCGACCTGTAGACCAGCGATCCCTACCGAGAGAGACTCATGGGTCTCCGGCTCATCCCTCTTCGAGCTTCCGGGGCGCCATGAACCAGGTCAGCGGCCTGGGCTCCCGTTCTGCAGGCTCGGAGACGCCTTCCAGCAGATCGAGGCCCCGGTCCCGGACAGCGTTGAAGATCCGCTCGGTCCTGCGCAGTTCTTCCTTGTCGGTCGTGGGAGTGCCTATTTCTCCTGCGAAGCCCAACAGGTCTTGACCGTCGGAGAAGTGACCTCGGTTTGCGCGATGATAGGTTCCGCAGCTGGTCAGGTGCTCGTCGATCCTCTGGAAGAAGGAGGCAAAGTTCGAGAGTGCAGTGAGAACGTAGTTGCGTTGGATCAGTTGGCGCTTGAGCTGGCGGGCGTTCAGGTGCTTGTCCTGGAAGTAGGATGAGACCCAGAGGTTGTAGTAGCAGGCGACATCGAAATCCCATTTGAGCTTGCAGAGCTCGTAGCTTCCCAGCACCGAGTACTGATCCCGATAGAGGCGCATCGCTGCCTCGACTCGAAACTGCATGAATTCATCGTAGAGATCCACGCGAGCACCGAGGGCTTCTGCGTCCTCGCCTCCGAGGTCCCGGACGATCAAGTCCGCGGTGAAGTCGTTTCCGAGCGCGATGAAGTCGGCGCCCGGGCTGTAGAACGGATCTGGGAATGCCGAGGCTTCTCCTGCCAGTGCCCAGCGGTTCGGGCTGTAGAAGCGCTTCGTGCCGTAGGCCAGGTGCATGAAGCATTGGGTCTCGACCACCTTGGCATCCTGGAGCAAGGAGGCCACGGCGCGGTGGCTGCGCAGGAATTCGACGAATCCCTCGGTCGTGCGCCAGTCCATGTCGAAGCGGCCGCGATCACAAACCACGCCGATGCTGGTGAGTCCGTTCTGTAGCGGGATGAACCAGATCCAATACCCGCGCGCCAGGAAGTGGAGGGTCGAAAGTCGGCGCGGAGTCCAACGCACGCGCTCCCGGAAGGAATCGGGACCGAGGCTGTCGATATCCTTGACGCCTTCGAACCAGCCCCAGACCGACGCGTTGTCGAGGTCGTCCACCGGAACGTTCAGCTCGAACTGGCGTGCGAGCATCCGGTTGCGCCCACTGGCGTCCACGAGCCAGCGGCTCTCGATCGTCTCCGACTCTCCACCGGTCGAGACCACCAGGCGGTGGTTCCGCCCCTCTTCGCCGCACTCGATCTTCTCCACCTTCGTTCCCAGCCGCACATCGATGCCGGCTTGCCGGTTCATGCCGATCAGGTCGGCTTCTAGCCGGCTGCGATCGATCTGGAACGCGGGAATCAACGGGATCCCGGCCGAGCCGATCTCGCTCATTTCCTGTAGAGGAACGTCCAGCTCCGGGCTGTCGAAGAAGAAGCGCAGGCCGTTCTTCGGGTAGTGGCGGTCGTAGAGGTAGCTGCCGAGCCCCAGCCTCTTCACGAAGTAGTGGCTGGCGATTTCGACCATCGACTCGCCGATATTCAGCGAGAAGCGGGTCTTCTTGTCGAATACGGCGATTCGCCGGCCGGGAAGGGTCCGGGAGAGCTGGCGTGCCAGCAGGCTTCCCGCCATGCCTCCGCCGATGATGGCTACGTCCAGCGTTGTGGTGCTCACCGGGGGTGGAAGATAGAAGACGGATCGAAGCCGCGGAAGCTCTGATGATGGCCGGAATGCTCGAGGCACCCGAGATCGGAGTGTGGCAATTCGCCAACCTGTCGGGGGAGGATGAGCCGTCACGGCCCTGCAGGTCGGATTCGCACGAAACTCAGCTTGCCCGTCGATTTTCCGTTCCCTAGCGTTCGCCGACATGGGCAGCCGAATTCGCAGCGTAGCCATCATCGGCGGTGGCCCGGCAGGCTCCGCCCTTGCTTTCTATCTGGGCCGCGCCGGCCGGAAGGTCGTGCTCTTCGACAAGGGCAACCGGCCGCCGATCATCGTCGGTGAATCCCTCGTCCCGGCCACCGTTCCGTTCCTCGCCGAGCTCGGAATCGAGGATGAGGTGCGCAGTTACAGCACCTTCAAGGAAGGGGCGAGCTTCATCTTCAACAGCGAAGAGAGCTTGAGCTTCAGGTTCGCGGAGGTGCGCGGTGCGAAGACCAGCTACTCCTACAACGTTCCGCGCGACAAGCTCGACGCCTCCATCTCCGAGGTAGCGGCGCGCTCCGGCGCCAAGCTGGTGCGAGAGACGGCGCGGGTCGAGCGGGTGGGCAAATCGGATCGGGTGCAGCTCACTCCGGAGACCCTCGGCCACACGAAGGACGTCTTCGAGGGCCAGCCTGATCTCATCGTGGATGCCAGTGGGCGCCCGCGCATGCTTCCGAACCTGCTCGATCTCCCCTATCAGCACGGTGACCGCAGGGATACGGCACTCTTCGCGCATTGCGACGGCGTTGCCCAGGTGATCGAAGGCAATGTTCATACGGATACCCTCAGTCACGGATGGAGCTGGCGCATCCCCCTGCCCGGGAAGATGTCCGTGGGCTTCGTGGCCGATTCGGATTACGTGAAATCCCTGGGTGCGAGTCTCGAGGAGCAGTTCGACGCAATCCTGGCCCGAGAGCCTGTGATCAAGCTCTGGGGAGACTCACCCCGGCGCATTACTTCCGTGCTCAAGTACACGAACTATCAACTGGTCTCGAAGCGAGGCTTCGGGAACGGTTGGGTATTGCTAGGCGACACCTTCGGTTTCGTGGATCCTGTCTTCTCGAGCGGTCTGTTGCTGGCCTTCGACGGAGCGAAGGCCCTCTCGAAGGCGATCCTGGCCGGGGGCGACGAACGCGCCATGCGGCGCTACGACCAGCACGTGCGGCATCACATCCAGGCCTGGCAGAAGACCATCGACCATTTCTACGACGGCAGGCTATTCACGCTCTTCAAGGTCGGAGAGGTCGTGCGACATACGCCCATCGGGCGCATGATGGATTTCCATTTCCGCAAGCACGTGCCGCGGGTCTTCACTGGCGAGGCTTCGTCGAAGCGCTACAGCCCGGCCCTGGTGGATTTCATGTGCCGCTATGCGCTGATGGACAACGATCCCAGCACCCTCGCCATCCGCTGAGTTGCGCTTTGCATCAGGTTCTGGACGTGCTGCGTCTGGCTAGCTCGCCCTCAGCGCGTAGGCGAAGTACGTCCGTCGCCCGCTCTGGAAGTCCTCGTACATCGGCGAGCCGATCGAGTCCTCCGAGGGTAACCCTTCACGAAAAGGGTTTCCCTGTTCCTGAGCCCAGCAGCCCGTCGCGGTTATTCGGGGGAGAGGACGGCCAGGGCCAGCTGCATGGCGAGTTGCATGTCGCCGTCGAGTTCGATCTGGCCGGAGAGGAAGGCATCCTGAGCGGCGAGTTCGCCTGTCTTGAGGGCTTCGTAGGCTTCTCGATCGACACGGATGGTGGTGGTGGGCTCGGTCGGTAGGGGGTCCTTGCCGAAATGAGCGAGCAAGGCGAAGCCTCCTTCGCCCTGGAGCTGGAAGCGCAGGGTGCCGGTGAGGAGCTCCAGGTTCTCCATCCTCGAGGCGGTGATCTTGAGGTCGCCGCCCTGGCTGGCCAACGCGCCGAGGAAGCCCAGGGGCGAATCGCCGGCTTCGCTGGCCAATCGTTCGAAATCCGGCCGCTCGAGCACGAGGGTCAGGAAGGGCGGGTGAGTCGCTGCGTCGCCTTGTGCCATGACGCCGTCGACTATGTTCAGGGTGAAGCTTCCGCCGCCCTCCCCGCGCACCTCGATCAACATCGTCGCGTTGACACCGCGCAGATCGTCGAGCACGCGCTGGGAGGTTTCGACGGCCCGCTCCTGCTCCCGGAGCGTTCGAGCCCATTGGGCGGGAAAGAGTTCGGTGAAATAGGTGCGGGGATCGGAAGCGCTCACCTGTGTCCTCGTTGGTAGCGATCGACGGCCCGGGCGTGCTCGGCGTAGGTGCGCGAGAAGTGATGGGTACCATCGTTCTTCGAGACGAAGAAGAGAGCTTCTTCGTCCTCGTTCGGCTCCACCACGGCACGCAACGCGGCCGCGCCCGGGTTGGCGATCGGTCCCGGTGGCAGGCCGGGGATCTTGTACGTGTTGTAGACGTTCGAGGTGTCTTCGAGGTGGATTCGGCGCAGGTTGCCGTCGAAATCCGGGATGCCGTAGATCACCGATGGATCCGTTTCGAGGCGCATTCCGCGCTCGAGCCGGTTCAGGAAGACGGCCGCGATGCGAGGCCGCTCCTCGGGCGCGCCGGTTTCCTTCTCCACGATCGATGCGAGAACGACGACCTCATGCATCGATAGTCCCCGGGTCTGGGCGGTCTCCGCGAGCGGTGCCCAGGCCAGGCGGAACTGCTCCACGAGATCTTCGATCATCGCCCGCGCGCCGACGCCGCGTGCCCAGCGATACGTTTCCGGGAAGAGGTATCCCTCCAGGTCGTCGCCATCTACGCGCAGTTCCTTGGCCAAGCTGGAGTCATGCACGAGGGCGAGAATCTCCTCGGCATCGGCAAGCCCCGCTTCCTCGAAGCGCGTCGCGATCTCGGTGGCGGTCAAGCCTTCGGGGAAGGAGAAGGGATGGGTGCGCACCTGACCCCGGGCCAGCCGGTCCAGGATCTCCGCCGGCGACTGCGTGGCCGAAAGCTCGTATTCACCGGCGCGAAGGGATGCGCCCTGCTTCTGCCAACGGGCCAGGCCCTCGAACGCCCATGCGCGTCGCACGAGCCCCGCCTGCTTCAGCGAGCGGGCGACGCGGCCCAGGGTGGCGCCTTCCGGAACCTCGAAGACGACCGGCTGCGCGTTTTGCTTGGGAGCGGTGAGTGCCCGTCGCACGGTGAAGCCACCTGCTACCAACGCGGCTGCGAGGACCGCGACCATCGGGATCACGATCCGCTTCATACGGCGCCCCGCGCTGCCGCTCGAGCTGCCCGTTGCTCCAGATACGTGCGCAGCAGCACGGTGGCCGCCACGGAATCCACCACCGCCTTCTTCTTGCGTCGGCCGCGTCGGCCGGTGTCATCGAGCGCACGCTCGGCCTCGCGCGTGGTCCAGCGCTCATCGATCAGATCGACGGGCAGGTCGAGCGCTTCGCGAAGCCCCGTGGCAAAGCGATCCGCGGCTTCGGCCTGGGCGCCTCGCGAACCGTCCAGGTGGATTGGCATGCCGACGACCACCCGCGATACACCGCGATCGCGCACCAACTCGCCGATCGCCGCTACGTCCAACTTGGCTCCGCGGCTCTCGATGGGCTCGAGCGGCAAGGCGATGCGGTCGTCCAGATCGGATACCGCGAGGCCGAGCCGTCGGCTCCCGAAATCGATCCCCAGTACCGGCATGGGCGGAAGCTAACGACTCCGCCGTTCGAGCGCGGTCTGGGCCGCCTCGCGCAGCTGGGTGTCGCGCAGACGCGCAGCCTGGGAGAGCACACCGACCGCATCGTCGCCGGACAGTTGGCCGAGAGCCCGTATGGCGGCCAGTTTGAGTTCCCGCAGGCGCTTGCGACCGAGGAAATCCCGTCGCAGGACCACCTTCCCGAGCTCTGTCGATGCCTCCGGACGGCCGAGTTCGCCAAGGGCCCGGATCAGATCCCTCGAATTCTCCAGCTCGCGGGCTTCGATGGCGGCGTGAAGCGCGCTCGCAAGCGCGGGAACGGCCCGCGGACTTCCGGTGGCAGTCAGACACTCGATGGCCAACGGAGGCAGCTGTGGATCGGCTGCCGAAAGGGCCCGGGCAAGCGCTCGCAAGGCCTGCGCGTCGTCTGCGCCCTCGGGTTGGCTCAGACGGGCGAGTGCCGCACCGGCTGCCTCGCGTACGAATGCATCCTCGCTGCGCAGCAGGTCGGCGATCCGTGCCACCGCATCGTTGGTTCCGATTCGTTCCGCCAAGCCGATCGCTCGCTGGGCGATCTCACGCTCAGGGGAGGCCAGGCCCTCGATGATGGGCGCCTGGGCCGCGTGGGGCCCCAGGGCGAGCAGCCGGGAGGCCAGGCGCTCGGCCCGCTCTGAATCCGCCTCGGTAAGCGTGCAGACGGCGAGCGCCCGAATGCCGTCCTCACCTAGTTGAGCCAGCACGCTGGCAGCCCGCTCCGCATCGGCGCCGCCATCGGCCGCACGGTCGATCACCGCATCGAGTCGTTCGCCCGTCGTAAGCTGGCGAAGGGCCGCTTGCGCGATCCCCTGTTCTTCGTCCGCCCGTTTCGCTTCGCATTCTACGGCCAGGGCGGCCAGGATGCGCAGTGTTGCTGCCAGCCCCAGGCCAGCGGCCTCGTTCTCGACCAGCCGGACGAGCCCATCGATCAACTCGGCGTAGGTGCTGCCTCCAGCCGAGCCCTCGATCTCGCGTAGCAACGTAGCGGCGGTATCACTTGGCGGAGGCATGCCTGCGCCGGAGCACATGGTGTCGCCGCTGCTCTCGCCGAGCGGCAGGGCAACGGGCTGGGTGTCTTCATCCCCGGTTCCCCCGCTTTCGGAGGATGCCCTCGCCGGGTTGGGAAGCGTCTGCTCCGTGTCGCTCGGGAATCCTTCCTCGGCGAGGCGCCCCGAAATCGGATCCGTGGGTTCTCCTGTCTGCTCTCGCAGTTTCTCGAGCGTGGCGGTTCCCGTCGGCTCCCGGGCGTTTTCGAGTGTCGGAGCGTCGTCTTCAGGCTGCGACCTCGGAAGGGGTTGGAGCGCAGGTTTCCCTTCGGAAGGGATCGGCTCCTTCGGCATGGGGAGACCGGGGGCATCCGCTGGCATTTCGATGCTCACGCCGTCGGGTACCCGACGGGCGAGAGCGGGCCCCGCACCACCTTCCTCGGAGAGGGCCTGGTCCGGCAGGGCCAGTACTTCGATGAGGCCCGCGAGTGCGTCGCCATCTGCCTCCGGCTCGACCCGCAGGCGCCAGACGCCCCGGGCCTGCCAGTCGGCAAGTGGAGTCGCCAGCCGCCCATCGATGGGCACTCGCATCCCGCCCTGCTCGAGTCGGCCCGGTTCGATGGCCAGCTCGATCGGCCCGTGGCGTTGTAGATCTGCGGCCCACACCCGGCGGGCGTGTTCGAAGACAGGCCCCAGCCGCGGATCGCCCGGCTCGAAATAGCTACGGGCTTTCACGACACGCGCCAGCTCCAGCAGGAGCGAGACCAGCTCGGGCGTACTTCGAGGTTGGGTGGCGGCCATGATCGGCTCGAAGGATAGGGTGTGGTTGGCGTCGGGCATCCCGAGAGCCTTCGGTTCAACCGGGCGCTTGTACGGGATCCGAAGAGCGGGCGGCTTCCGCCGATGGTATCCTCGCCCCTTCGCCCGGCTCCCCCCGCCTGAGGCGAGACCCACCCTCCTCCGGTCCCGGACCCAAGCCATGGGACCCCACGATGGTCGCGCGCTCAGCGCCGCGGCACCCGACTCCGCGCCCGAAGGCCCGGTCCGCTGGGTGGCAATCGCCACTTCGACGAGCCTGGGCGCGGGTTTTCTGCCTTGGGCGCCTGGAACCTGGGGTTCTGCCTTTGCAGTCGGAATTTTCGTGTTATTTTCGCCTTTACCTTCTTGGCTGCTAGTGGCCAGTGGGTTGGCGCTCTGCGCGCTGGGGGTCTGGTCGGCGGACGTGAGCGAGGCGGTGTTCGAGCAGACGGATGATGGACGCATCGTGATCGACGAGGTGGTCGGGCAGCTGTTGACCCTGGCTCCCCTGCGCATGGTGTTCGGTCCGCAGCAGGCGGGTCAGGAAATGTTCTGGCTCGTGACCGGATTCGTCGCATTCCGGGTGTTGGATATTGCCAAGCCGGGGCCCGTAGGGTGGGTCGAGCGGCATACCTCGGGAGGCTTTGGCGTCATGGCGGACGATGTGGTGGCTGGCGCGATCGCGGCCCTCGTCCTGGCACTGGCGCTGCTCGCCACCGGGGGCGCCGGATGATCGCCGAGGTGCTGACCATCGGTGACGAGCTGCTGCGCGGTGAGATCATCGACTCGAACAAATCGTTCCTTTCCGAGCGCCTGCTTCGCATCGATGTCCATACCCGCTTCCACGCCTCGGTCTGCGATTCCCCGGAGGATATGACCGACGCCTTCCTGCGCGCGGCTTGTCGTTCGGATGTCGTGCTCGTTTCCGGTGGGCTCGGGCCGACGCGAGATGATGTCACCCTCGAAGTGCTGGCCGAGACCTTCGGCCGCAAGCTGAAGCTGCACGAGCCCTCCTTGCGAGCGCTCGAGGCGTTCTTCGAGCGCTTCGGCCGCAAGATGGCTGAGAGCAACGTCAAGCAGGTCTGGCTGCCGGAAGGCTCGGAGGCGCTGCCCAACCCGGTTGGTACGGCGCCCGGTTGCCTGTTCGAAGCCGAGGACACGCTCTTCTTCTGCATGCCCGGCGTACCGCGGGAGCTCTACCAGATGATGGACGAGCAGGTGATCCCCCGGATCGCAGCGCGGACGCCGGAAGCCGAGGAGCGGGGCAGTGTGGTGCGTTCGACGATGCTCCGAACCTTCGGGATCGGGGAGTCGACGCTGGAGGACGAACTCGCGGACCTGGCGAGGGACGAGCACCTGAGCCTTGGCTTTCGAACCAGCTTCCCGGACAACCTCCTGCGCCCGGTTGCGCGGGGAGCCAACGAGGCCGAGGCCGAGGAGCGGCTGGCGAAGCTATGTACGTCGATTCGCGAGCGGCTCGGCGCCCTGGTGTACAGCGAGGCTGAGGACCAGACCATGGAGGCGGTCGTCGTCAGCGGGTTGGTGGAGCGTGGCCTGCGCATCGCTACCGCGGAGAGCTGCACCGGCGGGCTGCTCGGCGCAAGGCTCACCGCGGTGCCCGGCTCTTCGGCCACCTACCAGGGAGGGGTCGTCGCCTACGCGAACGAAGCGAAGGTGGCGCAGTTGGGCGTATCGCAGGAGTTGATCGAGGCCCACGGCGCCGTTTCGGAGCCGGTCGCCCTGGCGATGGCACGGGGGGCGCGGGAGCGCTTCGGGGCCGACCTGGCGATCTCGACCACCGGCATTTCCGGGCCGGGCGGTGGCAGTGACGAAAAGCCGGTTGGCCTGGTCTGGATCGCGCTTTCCACAGCCGCCGAAGACGTTGCCCAGGATTTCGTGTTCCCCCTCAGTCGGGAGGGCCATCGGGTGATCACCGCCCAGGTCGCTCTGGATTGGATCCGCCGGCACCTGCTCGGCGAAGAGCGCGCGGCGCCCCGCTACCTGCTCGCACCGAGGGGTACGTCGCATGCGACTTCGCACGGTACGGGAGCTGCGTCATGAGTTTCGGTCGCCGTCAGGGCTCGCTGGTGCGAAGTTTCATTGCCGTGCCGCTGCCCGAGCCGGTACGCGTCGATTGTGCGGCGCTGGCCGTCGATCTGGCGGGTTCGCCCGGGGGCGAAGGCGTCCGTTGGGTACGCACCAAGGGGTACCACGTCACCTTGCGCTTCCTGGGCAACGTCGCGTCGGAAGAGCTGCCGGGGCTTGGCGAGCGGTTGACGGATGCGGTGGCGGAGAGGATGCCCTTTTCCCTTTCGCTGAGCGCACCGTTTCTGTTCCCGAAGGGTCGCCGTGCGAAGGTGGTGGCGCTCGGGCTCGCGCCCGAGGGACCGTTGGCAGAGCTTGCCGCTTGCGTCGAGCGAGTGGTATCGGACTGTGGATTCGAACCCGACTCACGCGCGTTCCACGCGCACCTGACGCTCGGGCGGATTCGCAATCGACGCGTCCCTTCGCTGGAGAAGGCTTCGGCCCCGACCGCAAGGTGGACGGTTTCGGAGGTCGTGCTCTACCGCAGCGATCTCGCCCGGGATGGTGCCCACTATGAGGCGCTCACACGTTGTCCGCTCGGCTCGGAGATGCCAGTCGCAGCGGTTTCGCTCTCACCCTGAGACAGTTTTCTCAATCTGAGAATCATGGATAGGAGAAGTGGACATGGCAAAGAACAGTGGACCGCCGAAGCCCGAGGTCAAGGTGGCGCGTGGCGCGGATGCGAAGCGCAAAGCGATCGACATGGCGGTATCGAGCATCGAAAAGCAGTTTGGCAAGGGTTCGATCCTCTCCATGACGGATGACTCGGTCGATCGGGAGATCGGCTCCTTCTCGTCCGGCTCGGCGAGCCTGGATGTGGCCCTCGGCATCGGCGGTTATCCGCGCGGCCGGGTGGTCGAGATCTACGGCCCGGAGTCGAGCGGCAAGACCACGCTCTCCCTGCACGCCGTAGCCTCCGTGCAGCGGGCTGGCGGCGTGGCGGCCTTCGTCGATGCCGAGCATGCGCTGGATGTCAACTACGCCCGGCGGCTCGGTGTGAGCGTGGAGGATCTGCTGGTCTCCCAGCCCGATACCGGCGAACAGGCACTCGAGATCACCGATGTGCTTCTGCGCTCCGGCGCCATCGATGTGGTGGTGATCGATTCGGTGGCGGCATTGGTGCCGCGGGCCGAGATCGAGGGCGAAATGGGAGATACCCATGTCGGCCTGCAGGCCCGCCTGATGAGCCAGGCGCTGCGCAAGCTCACGGGTACGGTCGCGAAATCCGGTGCCACGGTGATCTTCATCAATCAGATCCGCATGAAGATCGGCGTCATGTTCGGCAACCCGGAAACGACCTCGGGCGGAAATGCGCTCAAGTTCTACTCCTCGGTTCGGCTGGACGTTCGTCGAATTGCCGCCATCAAGGATGGCGACGAGGTGGTGGGCAACCGCACCCGGGTGAAGGTGGTGAAGAACAAGGTGGCGCCGCCTTTCCGTCAAGCGGAGTTCGACATCCTCTACAACGAGGGCGTGTCGTTCGAAGGCGATCTGCTGGATCTCGGCGTCGATCTCGGCCTCGTGGAGAAGAGCGGCTCCTGGTACTCCTACGATGACGAGCGCATCGGTCAGGGGCGGGAGAACGCGCGCCGCTTCATGAAGGAAAATCCGGATGCGCGGGAGCGGCTGGCCGAGGCGGTCTACTCCGCCAAGGGGTTGAAGCGCGAGGTGCTGGCGAAGCCCGAAGGGCTGGAAACCTCGCCGGCGGAGGTCGCTCCGGCGGACGAGTAATCCGTCCATTCCGGTGTGACGTCGATTCTGGCGTCGCGTCGACCGCGGCGTCGGGTCTAGCCGGCGCTGGGTCGGCGCGATCGTCGGGCCTATTCCTAGGGGAAACCTCCTACGGCGTGCCGGGCGGCGGGTCCTAAGTTCCGAGTGTGCCGAAAGACTCAGCCCGTTCAGCTCAGGAACTCCAGGCCGGCCTCCTGCAGCTCGTCCATCGGCTGCGAGACATCGGCGGCGTCATCGACGACGACGAGGTTGTACAAGTCGTCGGCACCGCAGCTCGGCTGGCCGGCGCCGAACGTTCGCTCCTGCGGATGATCGACCCCGAGGGCGAGCAGATCGCCGTCTACATCTGGGCAGAGGACGGCCGCGCGGAGGATCCGTTCGTCGAGATCACTCTCCCTGGCGCACGAGAGATGTTTGCCTGGACGACCCGGCGATACATGGCTGGCGCGATCACCATGGTCGAGGAACTCGACGAGCTTCCGGAGGAGGCCAAGGTCGAGCGCAGCTTCCTTGCCAAGCGAGGTGTCCGTTCCTGGCTTACGATTCCCTTCCAGAGCCGCGGTGTTGCCATCGGCTACCAGAGCTTCGAAACCTTCGGCTACGCGAAGCGCTGGAGTGACGAAGAGGTTTCGGCGCTCCAACTCACGGCCGAAATCCTGGCTTCGACGATCATGCGCGTACGGGCCGAGCAAGCGGGCCGCGAGAGTGAAGAGCGGTTCTTCCGGGTCTTCAACGATCACCCGGATGCGATGGTCATCGCGAGGCTCGAGGATGCGGCAATCGTCGAATGCAACCCTGCCTGGGTCCAACTCGCGGGAATCCGTTCCGCTTCGGAGGCGATCGGTCGTTCGGTCTATGAATTCGCCCCTGATGTGGGTACCGACGTCATCAAGAATGTCGGAAGGAAGCTCGCGGCCGAGGGAGAGACCGAGGAGATGGAATTCCGAGATGCGCAGGATGGTCGCGCCGAGCGGATCGTTCAGGCGGCGACCGCCCTGATCGACTTCGCTGGTGAGACGTGTGCGCTTACGACGGTACGCGACGTGACAGAGCGTCGTCGTTTGCAAGAGCAGCTACAGCAAGCCCAGAAACTCGAGGCGGTGGGACTCCTTGCAGGTGGGATCGCCCACGATTTCAACAACATGCTGACCGTGATCCAGGGGCATAGCGAGATCCTGAGTCAAGCACTCGAAGGGCCGCTCGGTGAGAATGCACTGGCCATCGAGGATGCCGCCAAACGTTCATCCCGGCTCACACGCCAGCTGCTGGTGTTCAGCCGCGGGGACATGCATTCGCCGATCGTCGTTGCTCCGAACCAGCTGATCGAGGATCTCGAGCCGATGCTCAGATCGACGCTCGGCGAGACGATTCACATGAGCACGGAGTACGATCCGGAGGTTCCTGGGGTGCTTGCCGATCCAAGCCGTCTCGAACAAGCGCTCATGAATCTGGTCCTCAATGCTCGTGACGCATGCACGCAGGGACGCGGAAACATTGCGCTCGCTACCCGCCGAACACACATTCAAGCCGGCGATCATCCCCCGCTCAAAGCCGGCGACTACGCGGTCCTCGAAGTCCGGGATGATGGCCGGGGAATGGCCCCCGAGGTTCTCGAGCGAGTCACGGAGCCGTTCTATACCACGAAGCTCCAGGGCACGGGCCTCGGCCTGGCCATCGTTCATGGGGTGGTCCGTCAGGGCCACGGGGATCTCGTGCTGGAGAGCAAGCCCGGGCAAGGAACCACTGCCCGCATCCTTCTTCCGGCTGCCGAGTCGGCCCCGCGAGAGCAGGAGGCCTCTCGTTCGCAGGACCCCATCGCGATTGTCTCCGAACCGCTGTGCATCCTGCTCGTCGAGGATGAAGACATGGTTCGGGCGCTCGCGCGTCGGGTGCTCGAAGCCGGGGGGCACCGGGTCGTCGAGGCGGTCGATGGGTTCGAAGCCCTCCAGAAGGCCCAGGAGATTCCTGGTGGGCCAGGCGCATTGGTGACCGACATCGTGATGCCCCGGATAGGCGGTATGAGCCTGGCCGAGGAGTTGCGAGTGCGCTCACCGGAGCTCCCGATCGTGGTGGTCAGCGGCTATCCGGACAGCGGTTCCGACCCGGGTGCCGGGAAACTCCCCCGTGACATGGTCTTTCTCGTCAAGCCATATCAGCCGGCAGGACTGCTCGCCGCCCTCGAGGACGCCAGGGCCCTATTCGCCTGACCTCACACACCGGCAGCCAGCGCTCCAACCTCCCGGAATTCCGGGAGGGTCCAGCGGAACCTTTCGGCCTGCGGCTTCCCCCTCAAGGCCCGGGCCGGAAAGGTCGAAACGCGAGCTGACCCCCGGCGAATCCGGATGAGGATCCCTGCGTTCAATGCCCATTCAGCTCGATGACATCCTCAAAGTAGCCCTGAAGGGCGGTGCTTCGGACATCCACTTGAAGTCCGGTCTGCCGCCCATGTTCCGGGTCGATGGCGCGCTCGTGCCGCTGAAGAACGGCGAGCGGATCCTTCCCGACGAAATACAGAAGCTCGCGGTCGGAATCATGAACCCGGTCCAGAAGGCTCGCTTCGAAGAATACCGCGAGGCCGACCTGGCCTACGGAATTCCAGGCCTCGGACGTTTTCGCGTGAACGTCTTCCAGCAGAGGGGCACGGTCGGCATCGTCTTCCGGGTCATTCCCTTCGGTGTGAAGACGATCGAGCAATTGCTCCTGCCTCGAGTGATCGAAAAGATCGCCATGGAGCACCGCGGTCTCGTGCTCGTCACCGGCACGACGGGCTCGGGTAAGTCGACCACGCTTGCCGCGATGATCGACTACATCAACTCGAATCGCACCTCGCATATCATCACGATCGAGGACCCGATCGAATTCCTGATTCGCGATCGGCGTTCGATCGTCAATCAGCGCGAGATCGGCGTCGATACCCAGAGCTTCTCGAATGCTCTGCGCGCCGCACTTCGCCAGGATCCGGACGTGATCCTGGTCGGCGAGATGCGGGACTTCGAGACGATCGAGACGGCCATCACCGCAGCCGAAACAGGGCACCTGGTGATGAGCACGCTGCATACCCTCGATGCAACAGAGACGATCAATCGCATCATCTCCGTGTTCCCGCCGTACCAGCAGAAGCAGGTGCGACTCCAGCTCGGCTCGATCCTTCGGGCCGTCGTTTCCCAGCGTCTGGTTCCCCGTGCGGACGGGAAGGGCCGGGTTCCCGCGCTCGAGGTGATGGTATCCACCGCCCGCGTGCGCGAGTGCATCAGTGACAAGGAACGCACCAAGGAGCTGAGTGACGCCATTGCGAAGGGCTTCACCACTTACGGGATGCAGACCTTCGACCAGTCGCTCATGCACCTCGTGAAGCAGGATCTCGTGACGTACGACGAAGCCTTGAAGCATGTCTCGAATCCGGACGACTTCGCGCTCCGCTTCCGCGGTATCGCCTCGACCTCAGATGGCACGTGGGACGATTTCGAAGCCGATGAGGGTGCGGAGGAGAAGGTCGAAGAGGATTCGGCGCCGCCCTCTGAGGACTCGGACGCGGACTTCATCGAGCGCTTCTAGCCGACTCGGCGGTGTAGAGCCGCTTCGCTTCTCGTGTCGGATCGCGGGGCGGGGGGCGGCCAGCGCGGAATGGCTCGGCCGGGCCTTGGGCGGCCGCGTTCGACCTGGATGCGGGTTCGCTTGCGCGGCTTCGCCGCTAGCGAACGAGCGCACGCTCAATGAGGGAGACGCCTGCGCTTTATTTCCGCGCTGACCGCCCCCCGCCCCGCGATCGGCGGAGCAGGTAGCTGGGGCTCATTGCTCGGCTGCCGGGGAGGAGCGTTGTGGGGGGGCTCGGGTATCCTCCGGGGCTGTTTGGGAGGATGGCTGGTGGCTTGGGCTGCGCGGGATGTGCGCGAGACGTTTCTTTCGTTCTTTGACGAGCGGGGGCATACCCGTGTCGCGAGCTCTGCGCTCGTGCCGGAGAACGACGCCACGTTGTTGTTCGTGAACTCGGGGATGGTTCCTTTCAAGCGGGCGCTCACGGGGGAGGAGAAGCGGGCGTATACCCGGGCCGTTTCTACCCAGAAGTGCATGCGGGTTTCGGGCAAGCACAACGATCTCGAGGAAGTCGGGCGCAGCGCGCAGCATCACACCTTCTTCGAGATGCTCGGCAACTTCTCGTTCGGTGACTACTTCAAGCACGAGGCGATTCGGCTGGCGTGGGAGTTGATCACTGAGCACTACAAGATCGATCCGGCGGATCTGGTGGTCTCCGTGTTTCGCGAGGATGATGAAGCCGCGGAGATCTGGGAGCGCGAGATCGGGCTCCCTCCGGGCAAGATCTACAGGCTCGATGAGGACGAGAACTTCTGGGCCATGGGAGACACGGGGCCATGTGGCCCCTGCTCGGAGATCCATCTCGATCGCGGGCCGATCCCCGGTGTCGAGAATGATGATCCGTCCAGCGAGTCGGGCCGCTTTCTCGAGTTCTGGAATCTGGTGTTCATGCAGTTCAATCGGGACGCCGCGGGCAACATGGAGCCGCTTCCGAAACCCTCAGTGGATACTGGGGCCGGCCTCGAGCGCGTCGTCACCGTCTTGAACGGGATGCAGACCACCTACGAAACGGATCTCTTCACGCCGATCCTCGCCAGGGCCCAGGAGTTGGCCGGGGTTTCTCTGGGCGTTGATTCCGAGAAGGATGTATCGCTCAAGGTCGTCGCGGATCACGCCCGCGCGGTCGCCTTCTTGATCGGAGACGGTGTGCTCCCTGCAAACGAAGGGCGTGGCTATGTCCTTCGGCGGATCCTGCGACGCGCATCGCGGCATGGCGTGCTGCTGGGGATCGATGGCCCCTTCCTCCATTCGGTGGCCGGCACCGTCATCGATGAAATGGGTGGCGTCTTTCCGGAGCTTCGAGAACGTCGGAACTATGTGATCGACCGCGTGCAACGGGAGGAGGAGCGTTTCCTGGAGACGCTTCGCAAGGGGCTTACGCTGCTGGAGGACGAAATCGGTGAGGCCAAGGCGGCGGGTAGCGATGTGCTGCCGGGACCGGTCGTGTTTCGCTTGTACGATACCTTCGGCTTTCCTGTCGATCTGACCGATGACATCTTGCGCGGCCGTGGCCTGCACGCGGATCAAGAGGGCTTTCGCACCGAGATGGAGGCGCAGCGTTCGCGCTCGCGCCAGGCGTGGAAGGGAAGTGGGGACGAAGGGGTTGCCGCGATCTACGGTCGCATGGCTTCGGAACTCGCAACGTCCTTCGTCGGTTACCAGACGCTCGAACACACCTCCTCGATTCTCGCGATCCTGCGCGGAGGCGAGCTTGCGGACGAGGTGGCCGAGGGCGACGAGATCGAACTCATCGTTTCCGAGACGCCCTTCTATGCGGAGAGCGGCGGCCAGGTGGGCGACGTCGGTGTGATCAAGGCTCCATGTGGAGAGCTGAACATCGATGACGTGCAGCGCCCTTCCGGGGAGCTCGTGGTCCATCGGGGCAAGGTGACAACCGGTGTCATGCGCGTAGGGGAATCCGCTTTGCTGGCGGTCGATGCCGAGGCAAGGGCGGCCACCGTGCGCAACCACACGGGGACGCATCTGCTGCACGCGGCATTGCGCGAGGTCGTGGGCCCCCAGGCGATGCAAAGAGGTTCGCTGGTTTCGCCCGATCGGCTTCGATTCGATTTCACCCACGACGCTCCGCTGGCCGAGGAGGAGATCGAGCGCATCGAGGATCTGGTGAATACCTGGATCGAATCCAACGACGCGGGCTCCGTGCGAACGATGGACTACAAGGCTGCCGTCGATGCCGGCGCGATGGCGCTCTTCGGCGAAAAATACGCCGATGACGTGAGAGTCGTGTCATTCGGAAATGTATCGACGGAGCTCTGCGGCGGAACCCACGCCACGGCGACCGGCGACATCGGCTTGTTGAAGGTCATCTCCGAAACGGGAATCGCAGCGGGTGTGCGACGCATCGAGGCTGTCACCGGGCTGGGCGCCCTCCATCACCTCCGCGAGCAGCAGCACATGCTGCGAGAGCTGGGTGAGTTGTTGAAGGTGCCGGCGAATCAGGCGCCTGACCGGATCCGGAAGATCCTGGAGGAGCGCAAGACCGCTGAAAAGGAGATCGCCTCCTTGAAGCGCGCCCAGTTGCAGGGAAGCGGCGGTTCGGATGAGAGCGGAAGCTGGGAGCAGCGAGGCGAGCTCTGGTGCTATGCGCGGAAACTCGAAGGGGCGAACGGCAAGGAATTGCGCGCGATGGTCGACGATCTTCGCAACCAGAAATCCCCGGCGGTCGTCTGCCTCGTCTCCGACGCGGGCGAAGGCAAGGTGGCGGTGGCGATCGGCGTCACTCCTGAGGTCCGTGATCGGCTTCCGGCTGGAGAGCTGATGAAGGATGTCGCCAAGATCGTGGGTGGCAAGGGCGGTGGCCGGCCTGATTTCGCCCAGGGCGGTGGAACTGACGTCACCCGCATCGATGATGCGCTCGCGGCATTCGGAACGGCGGTGGCCTCGAGGCTCGCTTGAGCTACGTGGCAAGCCCGTTCGCCTGGGCGCGCCGGCGCACGCGGGAAGTACGCATCGGGAACGTCGGGATCGGAGGGACGAATCCGATCCGCGTGCAATCGATGACGACCACCGATACCCAGGATACGGATGCCACCGTGGCTCAGGTGGTCCGGCTCGCCCAGGCTGGCTGTGAGATCGTGCGCATCACGGCGCCAGGGATCAAGGATGCCGAGAACCTCGGGCCGATCAAGCGGGCCTGCCAGGGGCGCGGTGTGGACATCCCGCTCGTTGCCGACATCCATTTCACGCCGAATGCCGCACTCGAGGCGGCGATCCATGTCGAGAAGGTTCGGATCAATCCGGGCAACTACGCCGACAAGAAGCGCTTCGAAGTTCGCGAGTACAGCGAGGCTCAGTACGCCGACGAGTTGGCCCGGGTGGCCGGACGTTTCCTGCCGTTGGTGCAGCGTTGCAAAGAACTCGGACGCGCCATGCGGATCGGAACGAATCATGGCTCACTCTCCGATCGAATCATGAATCGGTACGGAGATTCGCCGCGTGGAATGGTCGAGAGCGCCCTGGAGTTCCTGGACGTCTGCGAAGCCGAAGCGTTCCATGACGTGGTCTTCAGCATGAAGGCGAGCAATCCCCAGGTCGCGATCCATGCCTATCGTCTGCTCTCCGCCCGTCTCCAGGAGCGTACTCCGGACATACCCAGCTATCCCTTCCACGTCGGAGTGACCGAGGCGGGCGACGGTGACGACGGTCGCGTGAAGAGCGCGATCGGAATCGGCGCGTTGCTCGAGGATGGCATCGGCGAGACGATTCGTGTCTCCCTGACAGAAGATCCGGTCAAGGAGATTCCGGTGGCCCAGGCTTTGGCGCGTCGCTACGACGAACGCCTCGAGACGGCTGCCCCACCCGCCCCGGGTGCAGACTTCGTGGAAGATTCGTTCGTTCACGAGCGTCGGCCGACCGCCGAGGTTCTTGGAATGGGCGGTGATTCGCCGGTGCGCGTCGAAATCGATCTCGGGCCTGTTCCGCAGGACCCGAAGAGCGCGGTCGCGGAACTCGTCGCGGCGAAGGGTCGGCTCGGTGATCTTGCCTGTGAGGGTCTCAGCCTCGATGTCGCGGAGGATGGGGACGTCGCACGGGCAAGGGCCTTCGCGGAGGAGGCCGACGAGCAGGGCCTCGACCTGCCCCGCGCCTTTCGCGGTACAGCGGAGCGGCTTGCGCCACTCGGAAGCTGCTCCGACCGTCTGGTCTACGAGCTGACCGACGCCCCCGGGAGTTCCCTCGAGGCACCCGGCGTTCCGATCGAGTGGTGCTTTCGCGCTGCTCCGAGCGAGATGGCGAAGGTCCTCGATGCCAGCCTTGCCCAGTCATCTCCGCCCGCCTTGGTTTCATTCCTTGGAGAGCCACCGACCCACGTGGTTCGTCTCGGAGTGGCGCTTCTGCGCGCGCGGGGGCTCGATTCGATCCCGGTCGTCCTCCGACACCGAGCAGATCCCTTCGAAGACGCAGAGGCCGCTCTCCTGCGGGCTGCCACCGATCTCGGTGCTCCGCTCTGCGATGGGATCGGCGACGCCGTCTGCCTCGGAGGTTTCGGCGTTCCCGAACGCGATGTCTCGCTCGCCTATCGCATCCTCCAGGGAGCGCGCCAACGGACATCCTGGACCGAATTCATTTCCTGCCCCTCCTGCGGACGCACGCTCTTCGACCTGGAAGAAACGACGGCACGCATCAAGGAGCGCACCGAGCACCTCCCCGGTTTGAAGATTGCCGTGATGGGCTGCATCGTGAACGGCCCAGGAGAAATGGCGGATGCGGACTTCGGATACGTCGGCTCCGGTGTCGGCAAGGTGAGCCTGTACGTGGGGCATGAGTGCGTCTTGCGAAATGTCCCCGAGGAGGCCGCGCCAGATCGACTGGTCGAACTGATCCGCGAACGCGGCTGCTGGGTAGAGCCGTAAGTCAACCAGCGGGGACGGGGTTTACAATTGACTTTTTGAAGGGCTCCGCCCTTCAAAAAGTCAATTGTAACCCCCGTCCCCGCTGGTTGACTTACGAGGTGGCGCTGCCACGTCCGGTGGCGGGGGGCGCAAGGTGTCTGCTGCGGTTTGCAGGGCGGCGAGGGTCCGGGTGTCGCGGAGGGCAGGGTGGTCGGTGCCGATCGTTGCGCTTGCCAGGAACATCAGGACGGTGATGATGAGCGCACCTTCGGCAGCGCCGAAGGCTCCTCCGCCCAGGCGATCGGCAAAGCCGAGGCCGGCGGCATGAAAGCCGCGGCGGATGCCACGCCCCGTCAGGCGGATGCCCACCAACGTTCCCACACCGAGAAGGGAGCCGGCGACGATTTGTCCGGCCAGGGGTGAGAGGGTCCACTGCGTGACCTCGGCGAGCCAGAGCGCGAAGGGCAACGTGCCAAAGCGGACGGCGATGCAGGCTGCGGCCAGGGCAGCCAGCGAGAACGCCATGCGGATCATGCCCTTGAACAGGCCGCGGAGTATCGCGATCGCCAAGATCACGGCTGCGGCCGCGTCCACCGCGCCCAGGTCGCGAAGAAAATCGAACGTGTCCCCATCCATCGAACGGGAGTCTACACTGTGATGATGGGGGGCGGTCGTTTCGATGCGATCGTGGTCGGTGGGGGCCACAACGGGCTCACGGCCGCGGCGTATCTGGCGAGGGCCGGCCGGCGGACCCTCGTTCTCGAGGCCCGGCCCATCCTGGGTGGGGCCTGCGTGACGGAGGAACTCTGGCCCGGCTTCCAGGTTTCGCGTGCAGCGTATGTTGCGGGGCTCGTGCGCCCCGCTGTCGTTCGCGAACTCGACCTGGCCGGTCACGGTCTGACTTTCCTGCCCCGGGATCCGTCTTCGTTTACGCCGCTGCCCGGGGGTGGCGGCCTGCTGATGGGACGCGACGCCGCCGCGACGGCGGCTTCCGTTGCGCGATTCTCGCCTCGGGATGCGGAGGCATTGCCCCGCTACGAGGCGTTTCTCGATCGCACGGCTCGCGTGATCGAGCCCTTGCTCGACGCTCCCGCGCCGGATCCGTCTCGGCCCCGGCTCGCCGATGGGCCGCCCGTCGCCCGCGCTCTCCGGGCCGCCTGGGGCCTGCGTCGGGAACTCCCCGAGGCGCTCGCCCTGTTGTTGGGGCCGGCGCGCCCGGCGCTCGAAACCTGGTTTGAGAGCGAGCCCTTGCGCGGCACCCTGGCGACCGACGCGCTGATCGGCGCCTGGGCTTCGCCTTCGACGCCAGGAACCGGGTACGTCTTGTTCCACCACGTGATGGGTGAGACGGGTGGCGCCCGCGGCGTCTGGGCCTACGTCAAGGGCGGCATGGGCGGCTTTTCGGCGTCACTCGCAGCGGCTGCTCGCGCAGCGGGTGCAGAGATCCGGGTCGACGCAAGGGTCGCGCGTATCTGCATCTCGGGCGGGCGGGCACACGGTGTCGAACTCGAGGACGGAAGCATGCTCGAAGCGCGGCATGTGCTCTCGTGCGCGGATCCACGTCGTACGTTCCTCGATCTGGTGGGTTCGGATGCCCTGCCCGATCCCTTCGTTCGTGGCGTGGAAGCCATCGATTTTCGAAGTCCGGTGGTGAAGATCAACGCAGCTCTGGATCGCCTGCCGATCTTTGCGGGCCACTCGTCCGGGCCGGAGCCGGGCCCGGAGCACCAGGGCACGATTCATCTCGGCGCCCTGGATCTCGATTCCCTCGAGGTTTCCTACCAGGCCGCCGCCAGGGGAGGTTTTCCGGAGCGGCCGATGGTCGAGCTGACGCTGCCCTCGGCGGTGGATCCTTCCGTGGCGCCCACCGGCCGCCACCTGGCTTCCTTCTTCGTACAGCACGTTCCTCCGGAGCTTCCGTCCGCGGATTGGGATGCCCTGCGGCCGCGCATCGCCGAGCGTGTCTTCGGGTTGGTCGACGAGGTCGCTCCCGGCTTCTCCAGCAGCGTGTTGCATCATGAGGTGCTCGCGCCGCCGGATCTCGAGCGCATCTTTGGCCTGGCCGGAGGCAACATCTTTCACGGCGCCATGACGCTCGATCGTCTGGCTTTCCTCAGGCCTCTGCCTGGCGCGGGTCGTTATGCCACGCCGATTGCCGGCCTCACCCTGTGCGGTGCCGGCGCCCACCCGGGTGGAGGCGTGATGGGGGCTTGCGGGCGCAATGCGGCTGCGGTGGTCCTACGAGGTCGCGCCTAGGGAACCATCCGCAGGTACATTCGCGCGTCGTCCCGGGACGGGTCCGTTTCCAGTACCTCGTTCCAGGCGGTGCGGGCCTCATCGGTGCGGCCGAGCGTGTAGCAAGTGAGGCCGAGCTGGACTCGGGCCTCCAGGTAATCCGGGCTCACGCGCAGGATGCGCCGAAACTCGGCCAGGCTCTGGCTGGGAAGGCCGGCCTCGCGCAACGCGATGCCCAGCCTGTAGCGGATGTCGTGAAAGCCAGGTGCGCGGTCTAGCGCCTTCCGGTACGCATCGACGGATTCGTGCCAATCGCCGACCTCGGCATAGGCATCGCCAATCGCGGAATGCAGGTTGGCGAGCTTGGCGCGGGTCGTGGCATCGACCCGTTCCGCACCTTCGTTCCGCACCGGCTGCTCGGCACTGCGCTCGATCAGCGAACGGGATTCGTCGAACATGCCGCGCTGCTCGTAGACGCCGGCCAGGGCGAGCACGGCCTCCGAGTAGCCCGGGTTGATGGCAAGGGCCCGTTCGAAAGCATCGGTTGCCGGTTCCAGGGCCCCCTGACGCTCGTGGAGCATGCCGACCATGTAATGGACATCCGCAAAGCGGGGGCGACTCTCGAGCAGAGGCCCAAATGCCCGCAAGGCACCCGCATCATCTCCGGTCTGGAAGCATTGACGCCCGAGCAGGTAGGTCTCCCGCTCGCCGGCTGTCATGCGGCTCCCGTGCCGCATTGCCATGCTAGTTGGCGGCCGGTAGCAGGTCCTGGGCGGCCCGAGCTACGTCGCTGCCGTCGTAGTTCTCGAGCAGGACTTCGAAGATCTGAGTCGCTTTGTCATTGCGATTCAAGTTCTGGTAGCAGACGCCCAGCTTGTAGAGTGCGTCCGCATCCAGGCCCAGGCCCGGGTACTCGTTCAGCACCGAGCGGTAGCGGTTGGCGGCGCTCTGGTGCTCGCCCCGCTCGAAATAGTAGTCGCCAATGCCCATCACATGGGTGCCGAGCCGCGTGCGCAGATCCTTCCAGAGGGCCTCCGCTTCGGTTGCTTCCGACGAGTAGGGGAAGCGGGTGATCACGGCATCGAGCTGATTCAAGGCGTCACGCGTCGCTGTCTGATCGCGCCCGGGTGCGCGGCTCTGGTGCCGGTGGCAGCGGGCTGCCTGCAGCAGCGCATACGGCACGGCCGGATGGTCCGGGTGAAGCTCCGCAAAATCCCGGAAGTAGGTCAGAGCCTCTTCCCAGGATTCCTGCTGGAAGAAGGCGTCGGCGATCTTGAGCTCGGCGTCTGCCACGAGATCGCTGTAGGGGTAGTTGTCGATGATGTCCTGGAACTTCTGGATGGCGGCCGTGTAGTCCGTCAAGTCCACCGTCAGGAAGCTCCGGTGGTTGGCGAGGAGCTCCTCGCCTTCCTGGAAGAGCTGCTCCGCGGTCGGCATCTCCTCGAAATCTCCGGAAGTCGTGGATGTACAGCCCGACAAGCTGCCAAGCAGAAGCGCCAGCATTCCAACCAACGCGAGCCGGGACCAGCGAACGACAGACTCAGACCGCATGCGATACACCCCCGAAGGCCACCCTGAAGATCCCCGATTTCGAAGGGCTTTACGGCAGCATTGGCAAGCTACCTGAAGCGTTACAGCGATGTCAATTTGCTAGGGTCCGCGGCTTCGAACGAGACATCAAGAAGAGCTTATTACCCCCGGGGGATTCCATGGTCCATTCATCGATGAAGAATCTGCAGCACGATCGTCGCCTTCAAGGCCGTCGGGGCTGGACAAGCGCGGAGAACTTCGAAAAGCACCTGGAAGAGCTGCCGGACGTGGCGGACAAAGGGCAGCTCGCCGGCGAGCAGGCGGAGACGCCCGCGCCTTCGGATGCCTCTCCCGAGCCCCCGGCCTCCGCGCCTGGAGTGGGGTTCCCGCCCTCCGACCAATAGCGGGCGAAAACGCTCGTGATCAAATCACAATACGGCGAAGGGCTCGATGAACGGATTCATCGGATCTTTCCATTTCTCTTCGTCCGACCGATCGATCCCAACCTCCTCTCGGTCGCGGGTGTGCTGGTGTCGTTCGCCGGTGCCTGGGCGTGGGCAGAGGGCCAATTCCGTCTGGGTGCGTTCATCGTGTTGTTGGGCGGCTTCTTCGATCTCGTCGACGGCGTCGTCGCACGGCACAACGACAGCTCGAGCCTGTTCGGTGCGTTCCTGGATTCGACCCTCGATCGCGTCGTCGATGGCGCACTGCTGCTCGCGCTGGTGATGTTCTACGCGGGCCAGGACAATTTCGGAATGGCCTGGCTGGCCGGCGTCGCGCTGGTCGCGACCCAACTGGTCTCCTACACGAAGGCAAGGGCCGAATCCGTGGTCCCGGATTTCAAGGGTGGCATCCTCGAGCGCGCGGAACGGATCGTCATCCTGGTGGCAGGGGCCGTGTTCGGGCTGATGCCGCTGGCGATCAGCGTGGTGGCCGCGGGCTCGACCTGGACGGCCGGCCAGCGCATCATGATTGCAAGGCGCCGAATGACAGAGCTTTCGGCACCGGAGAACGCCTGAGGAGGAATGGCATGTCCGACGAAGAGAGCCACGCACCCGATGACGAAACCCAGGAGAAGGGTTTCAAGATCGTCGATCGACGCGGAGAGGAGGCCGGTGCGCCGGCTCCCCCGCCGGCCGAGGAACCCGCAGGGCCTGCTGATCTGCCCGGGGTCGACTTTGCGAGCTTCAGCCTTTCCCTGGCGACCTCGGCGCTCTACCACATGGGACTGGTCGCGGATCCCGAGACGGGCCAATCCGCCGAGGCGAATCTTCCCGTAGCGCGTCAGACGATCGATACGCTCGTGATGCTCCAGGAGAAGACCCAGGGCAATCTCAGCGACGAGGAGCAGGGACTCCTGACGAATCTCCTGACGGAGCTTCGCATGCGGTTCGTCGAAGCGGCGAAGTGAAGCTACGAGCGCCGGCCAAGATCAACCTCGGCCTGCGCATCCTGGGATGTCGCGACGACGGCTACCACCTGATCGACAGCGTGTTTCTCCCCTTGGAGTGGGCGGATGAACTCGAGTTGGAGGATGCGCCCCCAGGAGAGGTGGCCTTCGCTTTGACCGGGCAGCCGCAGCCCGACGTCCCGACCGGGCCCGAGAACCTGGCGGTTCGCGCGGCTCGGGCCTTCCGGGCCGCCGCTGGGCCTGGGCCGGGTGTGGCCCTGCGTTTGAACAAGCAGCTCCCCTCCGGGGCTGGCCTGGGCGGAGGCTCGAGCGACGCCGCCGCCGTTCTGCGGGGTCTCGCGGCGAGGGAGCCCGAGGCACTCTCCCGGGAAGCCCTCGCCTCTGTCGCTCTCGAGCTGGGGGCCGATGTGCCCTTCTTCCTGGATGCGCGACCGGCCCACGTGACGGGGATCGGTGAGCGGATCGAGCCTCTGGCTGAAATCCGCTCCTTTTCCATCCTCCTGGCCCGGGCCGGGCCTCCTCTGGCCACCTCAGAGGTCTTCCAGGCCTTCGATCGCACGGCGGCGGAGCATGGGCCGGCTGCTTCGTTGACGCCCGAGGGGGCAGAACCTACGATTCGCCCGCTCTGGGCCCTGCGGGAAGAAGGGGGTCTTGTCCGGGCCGGTCCGCTGCTACGCGGCCTCCTGCACAACGACCTCGAGCCGGTGGCCGGCTCCCTTCATCCCGAAGTTGCCCGGCTGCGAAGAGAAATCGAAGAGAGCGGGGCGTTGGCCGCCGCAATGTCCGGAAGCGGGCCGGTCGTATACGGCTTGTTCGAGGATGAAGGTCGCGCAACAGCAGCGGCCGTTCGCATGCGGGAGCGCAGGGAAGTCAGCGTCACGGTGACGCGCACACTTGCCTCGCCCTGATCGATTCGAACCCAGACGGATTCGAACCCAGACATCGTCAATTCAAAGCCGCCTTGGGGCGTCGCCAAATGGTAAGGCAGCGGCCTTTGGAGCCGCCATTTGCAGGTTCGAGTCCTGCCGCCCCAGCCATCAATCGGAATCCCCCCACACCGAGGGAGCAAATCTCGTGGCCGAAAACGCACTCGCAGCGGAACTCCGCACCAGCGCCGGGAAGGGCGTCGCCCGCAAGCTTCGCGCTGCAGGTCGTATCCCCGCCGTCATGTACGGTCGCGGAACGGAGACCGCCGTCCTCGCCATCGATCCGAAGGCGCTCGATGATGTCCTCCATGCAAGTGGCGCTGGGCGCAACACGCTGATCAGCCTCGGCGTCGATGGAGCGACGCATACGGTGCTGCTGAAGGACTTGCAGCGCGATCCCATCGTTGGCGATTCCCTCCACGCGGATTTCCTGCTGGTCGACCTCGCGCAGACGGTCGAAGTCACCGTGCCGTTGCACTTCATCGGCAAGGCGGTCGGAACCGATTTCGGCGGCATCATGGACCACCCGGTCCGCGAACTCTTGATCGAGTGCTTGCCCACCGCCATCCCCGAGTTCGTGGAGGTGGAGATCTCGGCCCTCGAGGTCGGCGATACCCTCCACGTGCGCGACGTGGCCCTTGCGGACGGCCTCATCTGCAAGACCGAGGCAGATCTCGCGGTGGCGATCTGCGCTACCCCCGCGGCGGAGGAAGAGGAGCCCACCGAGGAAGTCGCCGAGGGCGAGGAGGAGGCCGCCGAAGGCGATGCCGCACCGACCGAGCCGCCGGCCGAAGGCGGCGGGGACAGCTAGCCCCAATCCGTCGTTGTGAGGTGAACGCCGGACATTGAAATGGCCCTGTGAGTGTGAGATGAAGGAGTTACAAGGCTTCTCCACCGACACCCAACAAGGCCACTTCAGTGCGATTGATTCAAGGCTCTATTCGG
>JAAETT010000370.1 GCA_024228115.1 bacterium | reverse complement strand
GATGATCGGACTTCTTGGCATGCTTGGTCATGGTGGCGGTTCCTTCTTGGTGTAGTGACCCCCTCCGTAATACACGGAGGGTGAAGGAGCCGCCGCTCTCAAACTCTCAGAAAATCAACCGGTTCTGGGACATCCCCACTCCGCACGCGTCTGATGCAGTCCTTTCAGAGCACGCCCTACGAGCTCCACCTGCTCCGTCACAGCACGGAATCCATGCAGTCGGTGCTCGGCCACGTGAGCCAGTTCTCGACGCAGTGTCTGCTCGTGCTATTGCGTCTGGCGGCCGAAGGCTGCGTCACTCTCGCCGTGCTGGGCCTGCTGGCCTGGGCGAGCCCGTCAGCCCTGGCCCTCCTGGTCGGACTGCTCGGCGGCACAGGATTCGCCTACGACCGGCTCTTCCGCCGACGAATCCGCGAAGCAGGCACCGAGATTGCGAACGCCAACGTCCAGATGTACCGCGGCGTACAGCAGGGGCTCGAGGGCCTCCGGGAGATTCGCGTGCTCGGCTGGGAGCCGCACTTCCTCGCAGAGGTTCGAGAGGGCGCGAGCCGTGCGGCGGAGGCCGCGGCACGCTATCAGATCCTGCAGGTCGCGCCACGCTACCTGGTCGAGACCCTTCTGATCACCTTCGTCGTAGCCATCGTGCTCTTCGCCGAGATGCGCGGCGAAGGGCTGATCCGCGTTGCGCCGCTTCTCGCGATGTTCGGCGCAGCGACGCTGCGCCTCGTGCCGTCCACGAACCTGCTGCTCGGCGGGCTGAGCCAGCTGCGCTTCTCTCGTCACGCAGTCGAGTCCCTGAGTCGGGATCTCGCTCGCGCCGAGTCCATGCCGGCGGCTCGCCGCAGCGCGAACCGCGCGCGCGACCCCGAGCCGCTCGAAACCCTGGAATTCCGCGGCGTGGGCTTCCGCTACCCGGAGGCAGCGCATGCAACCGTGTCGGACATCGATCTGGTGCTTCGCCGAGGGGAATCGATCGGGCTGGTCGGGCCCTCGGGATCGGGCAAGACGACCCTCATGGACATCATGCTCGGCCTCCTCGTACCGCAGCAGGGCGAGGTCTTCTTCAACGGACGACCGTTGTGCGAGGATACCCGCGCGTGGTTGGACCAGGTCGCCTACCTGCCCCAGACCGGCTTCCTGATCGACGACACGCTTCGACGCAACATCGCACTCGGAGTACCCAACGCGGAGATCGACGAGCGGCGCCTGTCGGACTCGGTCCGGCAGGCGCGTCTTGCCGATCTCGTCAGAGAGCTTCCGAAGGGGCTCGCCACGACCGTCGGCGAGCGCGGCACGCGCCTCTCGGGGGGACAGCAACAGCGCGTGGCGCTGGCCCGTGCCTTCTATCACGGACGCGACGTGCTGGTGATGGACGAGGCCACGAGCGCCCTCGACCCGGCCAGCGAGCGCGAAATCGTCGAGGAGATCGGGCGCCTCAAGGCCGACAGAACGCTCGTCATCATCGCCCATCGCCTCACGACCGTACGGTACTGTGACCGCATCTATCGGCTCGATCGTGGTCGCATTGTGAGCTCGGGCCCGTTCCGCGAGGAGGCTTCGGATGTCGCGTGAGCCCCGTCGACTGAGCCGCTTCGTCGCGACCCGAACCGGTCCTCGCAGCACATTCGACGTGGTTCCACCTGACACAAGCCGGCGCGGGTACCACGAGGCGACGCATCGATTGGCTCGGTGATGTCGCCTTGGTGCGCGAAGGTGGGTGTCGCGTGGGTGCCCAGGTGAGGGAGTGACAGAGAGCCTACGGCGGGTGCGAGGCGGCGATTCCGGTCCCCACCACCACGCCAGGCCCCTGGCCCCTGGCGCATCCGGTCTCGATTCCGGTCCCCGCCCCGTACCTGGAAACGAAGAGCCCCCGGAACCGCGTGCGATTCCGAGGGCCTACATGGTAGCGGGGACAGGATTCGAACCTGCGACCTGCGGGTTATGAGCCCGCCGAGCTACCAGACTGCTCCACCCCGCAACAAATCTGGGATGCGCAGACTAGGCGTGGATTCACGGGGAGTCAAATGGGGTAGCTGCTCACGCATTGCGTCGAAACTGCATGTGGAGTGGGGTGCCAAGGGTGCGAAAAAGTGACACTTTTTGTCACCGTAAAGGCACTATCCACTAACGGTAAATGCAGGAGAAGCTGGACATGCTGAGTAGAAACGTGTGGATCCGTACCGGTCTGGGGATCGCTCTCGTAGCGTTGGCGGCCGCGCCGGCGAGTGCAGGGACGGCCTATCGCTACACCGCGGCCGATGGAAGCCTGGCGTTCACGGACGATCTTGAACGGGTTCCCGAAGCCCGTCGCGAGGCGACCGATGTGGTCGATACCAAGCCGCTTTCAGAATACTCCCGGCTCTCGCCAACCCACCTTGCGGCGGCCGAGGAGCAGATTGCGCGCCTGGAAGAGAGAAGCGAACACCTTCGGAAGATCATCAGCTTCTCCAACGCGGAGCGGCTCGCAACGGCAGCGGCGCGGAATGGCCATCCGTCGGCAACTGGACCGGGATCCGCACCGGGCTATCAGGCGACGGTCGAAGTCGACGGTGCAACGATTCAGCTTCCCGCTGCGGGAACCGGGGACGGGCCGATCGTGGTCGAGCAAGTCCGCTCAGTTCGCAAGGGCAAGAACATCACCCAGATGAGTACGGTGGTCCGTCAGGGCGACGAGGTCCTGATGGTCGTGTTCCCGTCTCCCCACCTGCAGATCAACTCCAACGATTTCGTCCGGGAAGACGACCTCCTCGAAGGTCGATAGCTTCGTCAGGGGCTCGCGGGGGCTTCGTAACGGCGTAGCAGGCCGGGAGGTGCGCCGGCCGTGCGAGCTTTCTCGAGCGTCTCGGGCCAACGAACCTCGGCGTCCTCGAGGGCGGCTTTGGCCTCATCGATCTCGGCGACCAGCTCGCCCTTCTTTGCGCCGCGAGGTCGGTGACGTTGGCGCCAATCCTGGTACGCGTATTCGGCCTTGGCAACGCGCGAACGCGCAGCAAGGAGGGAAGCGTGGGCTTCGTCGAGGATCTCGGTCCAACGGGCCGAATCGTCCTCGCTCCACGTTCCGGCGCTCGCCAGGCTGGCGGGAACCAGCAGAGCGAGCATCAGCAGTCCGACCTTGAAACTCATCGAACCGCTCCCGCCCAGGCGTCGACCGTGCCCGGGGAATATCGCTCGTGGACGTAGCCATCGAGCGTGTTCAAGGTGGCGCCATCGAGTTCGAGAAATCGCATCCCAAAACCTTGAACGCTGCGAGCACGGCCCGGCTGTCGCCACACCGCCTTGGCCGTCGGAGCCAGGGGCTTGTTCTCGTCGGGCAGGGTGAACTCGACCGTGAACTCGGCGCCTTGCGGCGGGAGCCATTCGGCATGGACGAAGAGACCACCCCGGGAAAGGTTCACCACGCGACCCTCGATCTCCCGCTCGGCCCCCTGCAGGCGGGCAGGCGTGTCGCACGGAATCCGCGGTAGGCCGCGCGGGCCGCCGGGTACCAGCATTCGCGAGACGGCATCCACCAGGGCGGTCCGGGAAACGGGCTTGCTGATTACATCGCTGGCGCCCGCACGAACGGCCAACGCGTGCTCTTCCGGGTCTCCATTCGAGACGAGGATGACGGGGAGCGAGGCATCGCCTGTGAGTTCACGCAGCTCGCGGCACAAGGCGTCGCCAGTCGTATCCAGTAGACGGAAGTCCAGAACGGCCACGTCGATCGGGCGGGTGGCGACGGCCTCCAGGGCTTCGCTGCCACAACTGGCCGTCCGAATGCTCCCGCAACTGGAAAGGAACATGGATTCGAGTTCGACGAACATCGGTACGTCGTCGACGACGAGAATCTCCGGGAGCTCTACCGGAGGGGTCTCCGGCTCAGCGACCTCCGACCTGGCTGCGCCCGATGCCACAGCTTCAGCACTCACCGTGAGGCGATTCCCAATGCCCTGCGCAGGAGATCGACTTCGAGGGAGACCATCCAGACGCGGGTGGTCTCATCGAAGCTCCAGTCCTGCAGGATCTCGATGGTGCGCTCGATCGGTGAACTCATCGAATAGCCGCGGAAGCGCACGAGAACCTTGGCGTGGTTCTCGTCCACGGATTCGACGCTCAGCGTCTCGTGGTCGGTCAGCCGCAGCTCGGTCAGGCTCGGAGCAAGGGTTTCGAACTTGGCCCGCTGCTCCGTGACCACGAACTGGGCCGCCTTGTCGATCAGCCCCCAACGCATGTACTGAGTGAATTCCCGCTGGGTCTCCCGCAGACGAGCACGATCGTTGTAGGGATCCTTCAGATCGATGGCGCAGCCGCCGAGTATTCCTAGAAGGGCGACCGCGAAGCCGAGTTGGCTGCAGCGCTGAATCAGGCTGGACATGGTTCCCCCGGGTCGCGGGCTTTCTGTGGTGCAGATCACGCCGCACTTTGCGGCACGCGTTTGTCTTTTCCGGATCGGCGTCGCTCGGCGCGAACTTGAGCTGGGGCCCATCTGGCCCGCGTCGCCGGCGTGGGCTGCTAGCCTGCGCCCTCCATCCAGGGAGGGCCAGAATCCATGCTGCTCGCAGGCATCGACATAGGCGGCACCAAGACGGCCTACGCCCTGGCGGAAGACACGGGCGGAGGGGCAGCCGCAGCCATCGCAGCCCGCAGCCGCCGTCCGACCGAGCCCTCGGAGGATGTGGAAACGGATCTGCGCCGAATGGCGGAAGATCTCCGGCAACTCATGGCCGAGCACGGCGCCTCGCCTCGGGATCTGGGGGTCGTCGGCGTCTCCGTGGCCGGCCCCGTCGACGTGGAAGCGGGCGAGGTCCTGACGCCTCCCAATCTGCCCCATTGGGACCATGCGCCGGTGCGCGAATTGCTCCAGGCCGAGCTCGGCTGCCCGGTCCAGCTCGACAATGACGCCAACGCCGCGGCGCTGGCGGAATGGCACTACGGGGCCGGGCAGGGCACCCAGCACATGGTCTACCTCACCATGTCCACCGGCGTCGGTGCTGGGCTCATCCTGGGCGGGAGGATTCATCGGGGCGTGGCGTGCAGCGCGGGGGAAGTCGGGCACATCCCGATCGAGTGGGATGGCGAACTCTGTCACTGCGGTAAACGCGGCTGCCTGGAAGCGTATATCGGCGGAGCGGCGTGGGCCGAGCGGTTGGCGCGGATCACGCCCCAAACCAGTCGCGTCGCGCTGTTGGCGGGGCCAGACGGCTCCCCACGGCCCGAGCATCTCGTACGAGCTGCCCGAGAGGGCGATGCTTTCGCGCTTTCCGAGATGGCGCGCTTCAACGACTACCTGACCCGTGGAATCGTCCACCTGGCATTCACACTGGCGCCGGAATGCGTAGTGCTGGGCACGATCGTCACGGCCGCAGGCGAGGATCTCTGCCTCGTCCCGGTTCGCGAGCAGGTCCGTGAACGGACCTGGCCCGCGGTGGGCGAACAGCTTCGCATCGAGGCCAGCGCTCTCGGCGAGGACCTGCCGTATCTCGCGGGCCTGGCCGTCGCCCATGAAGCCCGGCGCCAGGGCTGAAGCCCGCCCGCCGGTTCCTCAGCTCTTCTCGCCTCGTGTTGCGTCGGCCAGCGTGAGCGCCTCGGCGTGGAGCCGCCCGAGCTGCTCCTGGAGGGCCTGGGTGCCGGTGCCGCGCTTCCGCGCCACCTCGAGGATCTGATTGACCGCGCCGGACATGGAACCGCTGGCAACGCCATGCCCTTCGGTGTTCTGTTGGATCGAACGGATCATCTCGCCGATGGCGCTGATGCTTTCCGTGATGAAGCGGCCCGATTCACGCTGCTCCTCGGTGGAGCGGTGCACCTGACGGCATAGCTCCAAGGATTCCTCTGCATTGCGAAGCAGGGTCTGGCCCGCACCGGATTGTTCGATCATCGCCGTCGAAATCTGCTGCACCATCGAGGAGGTGCGTTGTACGGCCTCGGTGACGTGCTTCGAGTTGCGGCTCTGCTCGGTCGTCGCCCGAGCAATCTCGCTAACCCGCGCGCTCGCGTCCTTCGCGGAAGTCCGAATTCGAGAGAGATCCTCACCCGCCTTTCGCGAACGTTCTACGCCCGTCTCGACCGATCGGATGCCCACCGCCATCGCTTCGACCGCATTCCCGGATTCGTCCTGCACCGCCTTGATCAGGGCTTCGATCTCACCGGTACTGGACGCCGTGCGTTGGGCCAGGATCTTCACGTGGTTGGCGACGACGGCAAATGCCTTGCCCTGCTCACCCGCCTGGGCGGCAATGATGGCGGCGTTCAGCGAGAGCAGGTTGGTCTCGTCGTTGATCGAACCGATCACGTTGACGATTTCACCGATCTCACCGATCCGCGAGGCCAACCGTTCGAGCACGGCCTTGGCGCCCTGGGTCTGATCGCGGATCTGGGCGATGCCATCGATCGTTGCCGTCACGGCAGCGCTGCCTTCCTGGGCTCCCGTGCTCACACGATCCGTGAGTTCCGCGGCGTCGGCGACGTGGGTCGACACTTCCTGGATGGCACGATCCATCTCGACCATGGCCGAAGCGGAGTCTTCCGCCATCGACTGCACGGTGTCGGCACTATCGGCCACCTGTCGGATGCTCGCGCTGATTTGATGGACACCGGTCGTCGAGGCATCAGCGGCCTGATGAAGGGAGCCGGCGATCCGCGCCACCTCTTCGTTGGTGCTTCCCATCTCGAGGATCGAAGCCGAAGCTTCCTCCGCCGAGCGCGACAAGCTGTCCACTTCCTCGTTGATGCTTCGAATCGAGGTGTTGATATGCGCCAGGAGAGAAGCCGCTTCCTCGACCGATTCGCTGATCGCCTCGCCACTTTCATCCACTTCGCGGTTGCTCTCCGCAATCTGCGCGGGGAGGACCTGAAGGGTCTGAAGGAAACGCTCCACCGATGCATCCAGGGTTCGCTGCCCGCCGATGAAGCGGCCCAGGGCTTCGCCGAATTCGCCGAGATCATCGAGTTCTTCCGCTTCGATGGCAGCAGGTCCGGTCTCGGCAAGGCGTTCCACCACGGACATGGCGCGGGTCGCGCTTTGGCGAAGGGGCGCCGCGTTGCGGAGCTCCACCCAGCCGGCTCCGGCCGAACCGATGAGCACCCAGAGAGCCGTGATCCAAAACGGGAAGCCAGCCGCGGAAAAGGCAAGGGCGACCCCGCCGACGGCAGCCGCAGCCAGGCCGGACGTCGGCAGCCTGGGCGTCAGTTTGATGGAAGGGCGCGGCTGCAATCCGGCCATTTGGAACGCTCTCCTCCTGCAGCCGGATTCGGCGCTCCCCGATTCCAACTTGAGGAAAGCTCCACGTTCTTGGGGCCTTGGCAGGCCGGGTCGCCGCTAGCCGAGGCGGAGATCCGCCAGGGCGATGATCTCATCGCGAAGAGCGGTGAATTGCCCCCGCGCGATCGCGTCGCGTGCCCGTTCCATCAGCCGCAGCGTGAAGCGCAGGTTGTGGAGGCTCGCCAACCGGGCACCGAGGCTCTCGCCGCTCCGGAGCAAGTGGCGAAGGAACGCCCGGCTATGCATGGCACACGTCGGGCAATCGCAGTCGGGATCGGGCGGGCTTTCGTCCCTTGCGAAGCGCGCGTTGCGCACCACGATCTGCCCCTGGCTGGTGAACAGCAGGCCATGTCGCGCATGGCGCGTCGGTACGACGCAGTCGAACAGGTCGACACCACAATCGATGGCACGCACCAGATCCTCGGGCTTGCCGAGACCCATCAAGTAGCGGGGGCGTGCGTCCGGAAGCTCAGCCTGGGCCTCGCAGATGGCTTCGCGGCGGTCGTCGTTCGTTTCGCCCAGGCCGAGCCCGCCGTGGGCATAGCCGTCGAATCCAAGAGCCGCGGTCTCCCGGGCGCTCTCCCGCCGCAGGGCGGCCGTCGCGCCACCCTGGATGATGCCGAACAGGGCCTGGTCCTTGCGCACGTGGGAGCGCCGGGCGCGCTCCGCCCAGCGAAGGCTCCGGGCCTGGGCCGAGGCTGCTCTCGCGGGATCGGCAACCGCCTCGGGTACGCACTCATCGAGCACCATGGCGATATCGGAGCCCAGCGCGGCCTGGATCTCGACGACACGTTCGGGCGTCAGCTGGCGCCGCGTTCCGTCGAGGGCCGATGAGAACGTCACACCGTCTTCGTCGACTTTCACGCGATCCGAGAGCGAGGTGATCTGGAAGCCGCCGCTATCCGTGAGCCAAGGCCGATGCCAGCCGGTGAAACCGTGCAAACCACCGAGGCCTTCGATCACCGCCTCCCCCGGCCGTTCGTGCAGGTGATAGGTATTGCTCAGCGCGATCTCGGCCCCCAGGTTCTCCAGATCGACCGCGTCGACCCCTCGAACCGCGCCATAGGTGGCGACTGGCATGAAGGCGGGCGTCTGGATGACGCCGTGGGGAGTCGTGAGGCGGCCTGTTCGGGCGTTTCCGTCCTGGCCCTGGAGTTCGAAAGGGAGCGGGTTCACTGGATGAGCATCGCATCGCCGTAGGAATAGAAGCGGTAGCCGGCTTCGATCGCCTCCGCATAGGCTCGCAGCACGTGGTCTCGCCCGGCGAATGCGGCCACGAGCAGCAACAGGGAGGACCTGGGAAGATGGAAGTTCGTCAGCAGCCCGTCCACGATCCGGAAGCGGGAACCCGGCCGCAAGAAGAGCCTCGTTTCGCCGCGGCCCGCATCGACGCAGCCATCTTCACGGCCGCAGCTTTCGAGCACACGACAGCTGGTGGTCCCGACCGCGATCACCCGGCCTCCTCTGCGGCGGGTGGCCTCGATCGCCCGAGCCGTCGCATCCGGTAGCTCGTAGGGCTCTGCGTGCAGCTCGCCCGTCTCGAGACTCTCCGGGCTGATGGGGCGGAACGTGCCGGGCCCCACGTGGAGGATCACCTCGGCCCACGCGACGTCGGCCTCGCCCAGCCGGGCCAGGAGATCGCGAGTCAGATGCAGACCCGCGGTGGGGGCTGCGACCGAACCGGGGCTGCGGGCATAGACGGTCTGGTAGCGAGCCGGATCGCGGGCGTCCGCTGTGGCACGCCGGATGTAGGGCGGCAGCGGGGTTTCGCCGAACCCATAGGGATTCTCGCCCTCCGCCAGCTCGAACGTCAGGACGGCTTCGCCTCGTTCGCCAACGCTTTCGACACGGGCCGTGCACGTTCGGTCGTCGCGCTCGAAGACGAGCTCGAGGCCGACGCGAAGCCGGCCCGAGCAGCGCACCAATGCGCGATAGCCATCGCCCTCCGCAGCACCCAGGAGGAGCGCTTCCGCCGCACCTCCACTGGCCTTGTGGCCGCGCATCCGCGCCGGCTCGACTCGGGTTGCGTTTCCCACGAGCAGATCGCCGGCGCGCAGCCAGTTCGGAAGGTCGCTCACCAGGCCATGGCGAAGTTCTCCGCTCTTCCGTTCCAGGCCCAGCAGCCTGGCGGCGTCCCGCGGCTCAGCCGCGATCTGGGCGATGCACGCTTCGGGGAGCTCGTAGTCGAACTCATCATCGATCGTCGAGTTCACGGCTTCCTCTGAGGCGTCATCCCTCATCCAAGATGTCACTCGGAAGGGAGACCCCCCTCGCGATCCAGCTCAGGCGCGGGAGCCTGAGCGGTCCCAGCTGGCGCACCAGGATCCGCGGCAGCCGGGGCAACGGGATCGGCTACGGCCGGCACCGGCGGATCGACTGCAGGGGCGGGCGTCAGCGCTTCCAGCAATGCCGGATGGGCGGCAATATAGTCCCAGGAGAAGAGGGCGCTGCCGAGGCCACCGACCTTCTCGACACGCTCGAGTTGGGCCATGGCCTGATCGGGCTGGTTCGCAAACAGCCAGGAGCCGAGCCCGACCCAGATTTCGCGTCGCACCCCGAGGCCCGAGAGCGCCTCGACGCCATGGCGAAGGAGCGTCGCATCCCGCGTGTAGAGCATGGGCACAGCGAAATCGAGCAGGCCGTCATCCAACCAACTCGCCCAGTCCTGGAAATCCACCAGATAGGCACGCTCCCGGTCGGCGATCACCGCAGCCGACAGGCGCAAGCTTGGCTGCTCGGCTCGTGCGCTGCGCCCGATCGTGGCGACGAGCTGGGTCAGTTTGGCGCGGCGCCAGTCGTCCCAGCGGTTGGCGTTCAGCAGGCTCTTTCCCTGGGGCGCCGCGAGCCCGGTTTCGCGCTGGAATCGAAGCCGCGAGAACTCGCCGTAGCCAAAAGAGAGGCCCACTCCGAAGCGCGTTCCTGGTGAGTAGGGCAGGACATCCGGGTACCTGACGTAATCGAGGTGCAGGCCGTCGAGGCCCGGGTATCCACGCACGAGTTCGGTGAGGGTCTCTGCGAGGCGCTCAGCCACGCCGGGAGCCGCAGGGTCGAGCCAGACTGCGGGGGTTCCCATCCGATAGTGGGTGCGGTCCGGCTGCGGAACCTCGAACTCCGGGTAGTCGAGGATCGACCGCCCGTGCTGGTCGACTGCGACTGCCCCACGGCCCAGATCCCGCAGCAGGGGCCCTTCGGCGTGAGCGGCCAAGGAGAGCAAGTTCACCCAGGCGTGCACGCGGAAACCGGCTTCGTGAGCCCGCGAGATCAGCACCTGGAGCGCGTCGCGTTCGCCCTCTCGGAAGGTCGCTGCGTAGGGAGCGCGATCCGCCAGGCTCGAATCGAACCAGGCCCGTCCGCCTCGGTAGACCTGCACGAAAAGGTCGCTCACACCCATCGCGCGGGCGTCGGCAAGCAGCCTGTCGACCCGTTCTGGATGCTCGAGAACACGCTGGGAGCCCTCGCAGAGCACCCACAGGCCGCGGGGCGAACTCTCCCCACGGGCCTCCAACGCCAAAGCCAGGGGCAACAGCAAGAGGAGCGCGAGCGCACGCCGGTTGACATGCCGCGAGATCACGCAGGAAGCTCCGAACTTGAAGGCACGCAACGTCGTCGAAACCTAACCGAGGGCGACGGCGATGACACGACGAACCGGAAGACCGCCTGCGGACGGGGCCCAACCCGTTGGCGGCTCCATTGACACGGGCTCGCGTCCCTTCACACTGCGGATACGGGGGGCGTCGGTGGCGCGTTCGAGGTCTGGGCAGGCAGCATTGAGAGTGTTCGCACCGTTTGCCGCGGGGCTCGGGCTGTTCTGGATGGGCGCCGCCAGGGACGCTCCCAGCAGCCCGGCGGAAGGCTTACAGCTCGGTCTGCGGGCCCTGGAGGAAGGAGCTCCCGCCGAGGCGCGCATGCGGTTCGCAGAGGTGCGCGAGCGTTGGCCGGTGGTCGCCGACCACGCGGAGCAGCTGCGCATCCACGCCCTGAAAGAGACCGGCGAACCCCCTGAGATCATTGCCGCAGGGCACGCCTTCCTCAACCGGCATGGTGCCTCGCCGGTGGTCGGCCTCGTCTGGCAGGACATCGCCGAAGCCCACCAGGCACTCGGCCAGCTGGCCGATGCGCGCGCGGCATGGCGCGAGGCCGCAGGCCATACCGAGGACGAATCCGAACAGTTCGCCCTGGCACTTGCCGGCGCTCGTTCCTGGGAGGCCGAGGCCCGCTTCGCGGAAGCTGCGGCGATCTACCGGGAGCTGTGGAGGGATCGGCCAGCGGTGAAGGGGAGCGAAGCGGCCGAAGCCGGGCTGCTCCGCACCGAAAGCCGGCTTGGTCGGCCCCAGCGCGGAGCCGAAGATTGGGCGGAGCGTTCGGCCCGGCTCGAGGCGGCTTATCACAACGAGGCGGCCCTCGAAGCTTGCAAGCGTGCGCTCTCACTAGCGCCAGCGGAGTCGGAGGCTCGCGGAGCTCTGCTGCTTCGCCGCGCAAGCCTGTTGTTTCGCCTGCGGCGCTACCCGGAAGCCGTCGATGCCTTTGCAGCGCTCCCGCCGGACCCGGACTCCCGATTCTGGCATGCGCGCTCACTGGCGCGAAGTGGCAAGATTTCCGAATCGGTGCACGGCTTCCTCGCGGTGGCCAAGGCGGCGCCGCCCACCCTCGCGGCCCGGGCTCGCTTCCTTGCGGGAACGCTCCTCGACGATGACGAACCCGAGGAAGCCCGTAGCCTCTTCGAACAGGTCGCCAAGCACGCGCCCGCCGCCGAACAGCGCAACGAGGCGCGCTGGCGGCTCGCGTGGGCGGCCTACCGTGGCGATCGGATGGCCGACGCGACGCGACACCTCCGCGTGCTTGCCGACGATACGCCGGATCCGCTCGACGCCCTGCGCGCGCGCTACTGGCTCGCCCGTTCTCAACAAGCCACCGCGCCAGAGCAGGCGAACCAGGCGTTGACGAAGCTCGCCCGCGAGGTGCCCTTCACCTACTACGGGGGGCGCGCAGCCGACCAGATCGGGTTCGACCTTCCAGGTCTTGCGCCGACGGTGGGGCAGATGCCGGGCAGAACTCCGGCGGGTCGACTGCCGGCCGTGCGTCGCCAGCGGGTAGAGATCCTGGTCGACGCCGGGCTTCGAGAATCGGCGAGCCTCGAACTCGATGCGCTTCGCGAGCGAGTGCGTCTTCGCAAGCAGGCTGATCGCATCGCGTTTGCAAAGCTGCTCACCCGGGCTGAGCGCTACCACGACGCGGAGCGATTGATCCTCGATTACGATCTCTGGCAGCTCGCCCAGGGACCCGACCGCGGGGACGACCTGGCCGCCTGGCATCTGGCGTGGCCGCGTGCGTTCCGGACAGCGCTCGAGCCAGCAGCGGTTCGCCACGAAGTGGAGCCCGAGCTGGTGTACGCCGTCATGCGCGAAGAAAGCGGCTACCGCCCGGAAATCCTGTCGACGGTCGGGGCCCAGGGGCTCACGCAGATCATGCCGGAAACCGGCGAGCGCCTGGCGAAGGAGCTGGGCCGGGAACCCCTCCGCCCGCGAGAGTTGCTGCTGCCGGCGACCAACCTGGAGCTGGGTGCCTACTACCTGAGCCGCTTGCTGGAGCTGAGCGGCGGCCGGCTTTCGGCGGCCATTGCCAGCTACAACGCCGGGCCCGGTGCGGTCGGCCGTTGGCTGAAACGCGACGGAGGGCTGTCCGACGATGTCTGGGTCGAATCGATTCCCTACCGCCAGACCCGACGCTATGTGAAACGCGTGATGCGAAGCGTACGCGTGTATCGCTCGCTGCCCGCCGAGAGCGGCTCGTGAACGGGCGGGAGCCGGTCTGGCACTTCCCTTCGCCATCCGAGAAGGCTCTGGATGTTCTGGGGCTCGGCGAGATCTCGCTCGATCAAGTGGCACGGCTTCCGCGTTTCCCGGGCTGGGCGAGCAAGATGGCCATGAGTTCCTGGGAAGAGCACCCGGGCGGCCAGATGGCCACCGCGCTTCTCACCTGCGCCCGGCTTGGACTCCGCACGCGTTTGCTCGGGAGTGTTGGCGAGGATGATGCGGGGCGCCGCGCCCTGGAACCGTTGCGCAAGGCCGGGGTTGCGTTGGATGGCGTTCGGGTGCGACCCGGCGTCCGCAGTCGCGGCGCCATGATCCTGGTCGACGAAACGAGTGGTGAACGAACGGTTCTCTGGCACCGGGTCGCAGAGCTGGCCGTCTCGGCCGATGAAGTCGTGCCCGAAGAGATCCAAGCCACCCGGCTGCTGATGGTCGATGCCAGTGATCTGGAGCGTTCCGTCTGGGCGGCTTGCCAGGCGCGAAGCTCGGGTCTGCCCGTGGTCGTCGACGTCGACAGCATGGACCCGGATCCGTCGGCGTTGCTCGGGGTGGCAGCGTTCCCGATCGTGCCCGAGAGCTTCGCCAATGCCCTGGGCGGGGTAGACGCCGCGCTCGCCGACCTGACGCGCCGCGGTGCGCTGCTTCCGGTCGTCACCCGAGGCGAGCGAGGGGCGGTGGGCCTTTGGAAAGGCCAGCGCCTCGAGGCACCCGCCAGAGCCGTTCAGGTCATCGATACCACCGGCGCCGGGGACGTCTTCCACGGCGCCTTTGCTTGGGGCCTGCTCGCCGGCCACGGGCCGGATCGGCTGCTTCAGGTGGCCAACGCGGCGGCGGGGATGAGCTGCCGCGCCAACGGGGCGCAGGGTGGAATTCCTTCGCTCAGTGCGTTGGAGGGCTTTCTCGAAGCGGCCGATCTGCCGATAGGGGAGGACGGGAGGTGATCGCCCATGTCCAAGACGCAACGGAACGGCGGAAACGTCGTGCCCCTGCTCCTGTTGGTGGCGCTGCTACTGGCGGGGGGTGGCTACAACTATTGGCGGAACCTGCAGACGGAGCCGCCGCGACCGTATCGCAGCTACGGAGACGCTGAGCTCGCCCAGCTGATCGCGGCCTACGAGGGGGACGTCGACCGGTTGGATGGCTCCGTGCCAGGCGGCTCGTCGGGATCATCCGGCCCGACAGGTGCGCTCCTCAAGGATCGGGTCAACGCGTTCGAAGCCGCCCAACGCAGAGGCAACGCCCACCGGAGCGCGGTCTCAGAGTTGGCCGGGCAGGAGGGAATCCTCCGCGAGCTCCTGAACGAGAAGCAGAAGCGCTCGGAGTCGCCGGCGTCGGTCCACATCCGGCGTTTGACGACGATCTAGTCCCTTGTCACACCAAAAGCTGGGGGTAGAGTCGTCGCAGTTTCACGCGGGCTTGTTGGGTCGTGAATTGCCAGTCGACGCCCTTCGTCGTTCGGTTGCGATCGTCTTGCCAGGCTTGGACTTGGCGCGTGAGATC
>JAAETT010000369.1 GCA_024228115.1 bacterium | reverse complement strand
TCGGGTCGAGCGGGTCGTGGTCTACCGCAAGCACGTTCCTCACGAGAGCCGAAAAAACTTCCAGCTCGACCTCTTCAGTCCCGACGATGGCCACTACGAGTACTCCGCCGTGGCCACGAACAAGAAGCTTGGCGTCTCGGCCCTCTGGCATTTCATGGCCGGACGCGGAGCCCACGAGAAAACCCTCGCGGAACTCAAGTCCCAGGTGGCCTTCGCCGCGATTCCCACCAACGATCGCTATGCCAACGCCGCCTGGCAGCTTCTCAGTGCTCTCACACTGAATCTCGTCCGAAGTTTCCAGATCACCACGGGTGCCCCTCAGCGTCCGCGAACTCGCAAGCGAACCTTCGCCTACGTCTTCCAGTCACTCTCCACTCTGCGCTTCGAACTCATCCAGCAGCCCGCCCGCATCGCTCGGCCCAGTGGACGGCCCCAGCTCCGCTTCGCCGTCTCCTCGACGGCTCGATCCAGGATCCGGCGCTGCGAACGAGCGATTCAACGCCTCGCTGCCTGATCCGGCCCCCGCTTCGCCTCCGGACTACACTGCTCAGCGTGAGATTATTCTCGGATCAGGGCTAG
>JAAETT010000368.1 GCA_024228115.1 bacterium | reverse complement strand
GGCCTCAGGGGCGCGCCGAGCTGCGGATCGCTGCCGAGGCCTCCACCCGCCAACGATTCAATCGGGCCATCGAACAACTCGCCGCCTGACCCGGACCGATACCCTCAGGGGCCCGGATCCAATGACGGATTGGGGCTAGGAGGTCCGGGATTTCAGCACTGAAGTCGCTGGCAGACTTCGTGGGAAGCGTGGAGTTTCCCATCCCCACCGGGTAGTCGGTGTTTCGTCGGCTACTCGCCGATCGGGGATTCCCTGTCGGGGCTACCGGGGTTGCCTCGGTAGCCGCTCTACGATGGGTTCCCTTGGGCTCCGCGGCCGCGATCCAGGGCTTCTCGTTGCAAAATGAGCGACGCGAAACCCGTAGCAGCCGGCCATGGCTCGTTCGAACGTATCGGCCAAGATGGAGCGCTGCGCGAAGGGTCGTGCCTCCGGTAGAGTCTTTCGGCTTCGCGAAGGCGGGTGCGAAAGGGAGTCGCCATGAAGAGGTTCTTGAAGCTTCTGCCGTACATCGCTGGGTGGGCGCTGCTCGTGGCGAGCGACCACCTCCGAACGCTCGGACTGATCAACGGACTTCTCCAGGTCGTCCTGTTTACGTTCGTCGTCTGCATACCCGTCTGGCGAACCGGTCGAATGTCCTACGTGGATATCGGCTGGCCATGGGGGCTCGTTGTGATCGGAGTGCTCACTCTCTCGATGGGTGCAGGAGACGAACTGCGAATCGCGATGGTCGGTGGGCTGTACATCCTGGTCGGAGTTCGCATGGGCGGCGGCGCGCTCAACCTCTGGCGAATCGGTGCGCTAGAACGAGAGTTTCCACGCTACCAATACCAGGCGGTCCGATGGGAGAAGACGGGCGAAGCGAATATTCCCGTTGCGCGTCAGGTCGAGGTATTGGCCCAGGGATTCGCGAATGCGTCGTTTCTCTCCTTCCCAGCGTTCATCATCGCTGCCAACCCCGCGAGTTCGATTTCACCTGTCGAGATTCTCGGATTCGCAGTCGCGTGTGGGGCCTTGGTGTTCGAGTCGGTTGCCGATTTTCAAAAGGCCGCCTTCATATCAAAAACCAAAGCCGACGGCTTGCGAAATCGCGTATGCGATGTGGGCCTTTGGCGGTACTCGCGCCATCCCAACTACTTTGGCGAGTGGATGGTCTGGAACGGACTCATCCTCATGGCGGTTCCCTCGCTTGGTTCTCTCTATCGAACGGAGTCCATGCCCGTCGCAATCCTGGTCACTGCGGGACTCCTTTTCATTTCGCGAATCATGTACGTGACGCTCGTCTACTTGACCGTAAGCGGCCAGCCTCGGACGTGGTTGCAGCCCGTATCGCGGGGTCTCAGCCTGTCAGGGGCCCGAGGGGAGCGTCGGCGAAGTTCTCTTTCCAGAGGCGCGGCGTGAGTTCGGCGACCCTGGTTTGAGGGTGGACACT
>JAAETT010000367.1 GCA_024228115.1 bacterium | reverse complement strand
TGCGCCATTTTCCAGTTTGGCGCTTTGTTGGTGAATGGCGTTTATTTCAGCCTGTAAGTCTTTGATATTCAAGGTGAGTAAAGCATACGTTCTTTTTGATCTATTGTCACGATATTTTTCTAATTCGAAGGGCCACCATGCCGGTGGTTGTCAAGGAAGATGTCGCATTTTCTAGGTTGCTTTTTGTTTGGAATCCACCTCCTTTTTCGTCGGTTTTCCGGGATTCAGATAGACGGTTTCCTCAGGCTTCCAGTTTCGAGTAGGCCCGGTCCAACGCTCGGGACGCTGGAGTTTAGCCGCCTCGTAGAGCGCATGACGGCGCTCCAGAATAGCGATATCCTCGCCGCGATGGCGCTGGTTCGGCGTCACGAATCGCAAGGCGCTGTGGCGATGAAGCTCGTTGTACCAGTGATCGAACCCGGCCACCCACTGACGGGACTCCGCAAGGTTTTCGAAGGGCTTGTCGGGGAAGCCCGGGTGATACTTCAGCGTCTTGAACAAGGCCTCGGAGTAGGGGTTGTCATCGCTGACCGAGGGTCGGCTGAAAGAGGGCATGACGCCAAGTCTTTGCAGCGTTGCCAACATGGTCGCACCCTTCATGGGCGAGCCGTTGTCCGAATGCAGCACCAGGGAATTGCCGGCGATGCCTTCGCGTAGGTAGGCCTTGCGAAAGACCTCGGAAGCCCAATCGGCCGATTGTGACGCATAGACCTCCCAGCCTACGATCTTGCGGCTGAACACATCCATGATCAGATAGAGGTAGAAGAACACCCCAATGACCACGGTGGGCAGGTAGGTGATGTCCCAGCTCCACAGCTGATTCGGTGCGTTGGCCTGTAGCGGCTCGGGACGTTGTCTTGTCGACGGCTTTGCCTTGCCTCGGTGGGCCAGCTGATGGGCCTCGCGCAGGACCCGGTAGAAGCTCGACTCCGAGGCGATGTACCGACCCTGGTCAGCCAGGGCCGGCACGATCTGGCTCGGGGGTCGGTCGGCGAATTCCGGCGCATTGGCGGTCTCGAGGATCTGCGCGCGCTCGAGCTCGGTGAGCTTGTTGGCCGGTACCCGCTGGGTGCCGGCCGCCTTGCGCCCATCGGCCTTCACCTCGCCATCTTCACGCCAGCGTTGCAGGGTGCGCTCTGAGATTTCCAGCACCTCACAGGCCCTCGGCAGGCGGGCGCCGGCTGCACAAGCCTCATCGATACAGGCGATCACTTTTCGGCGCTCCGCAAGGTCGATTTTTCGTCCTCGGGCCCCTCCCAGAGGGTGCGAACTTTTTTTTGGAGCATCAACAAGGCGGCGGCTTCCGCCAGCGCCCTCTCCTTACGCCGCAGCTCCGCCTCTAAGCGTTTGATCTCCTTGGCCTGGTTACGCAGCATCTGGCGATCCGCCTTGGGCGCAACTGGGGTATGGGCCTGCGTGCAGATCTCCCGCCAGGCACGGATTTGCTGGGGGAACAGCCCCTTACGGCGACAGTATTCGCCGAGCTCCACCTCGTTGAGGCTCGCCGTCTCCAGCACGACGTTGAACTTCGCCTCGCCGCTCAGCCCATCGGAGGGCTTCTCCTGTGCGGGAGCATCGCCCTTCTGTGCATCGCGGCGCCAGCCATACAAGGTATCCTTCGGGATGCTCGTTTCTCGGACCAAATCCGCAACACTGACATTGTTGGGCGGCAACATTCTGGCGATGAGGCTTGCCTTGAGTTCTTCTGGATACTGATTCATCGATGGTTCTCTCACGGGTCAGGTGGCGAGGGCACGCGCGTCGTGCGGCGCCCGCTGGAGGCTAATGCTCAGTCGCCCTACGGGCTCCTTCCCATTAGCCTCCAGCGGGCGGGGAGTACCCCGCCTTGTTACGCCCCCTCCTCAATCAAAACTTTTCAAAAAGAGGCGACATCTATCCTGACACAGGGGGATGCTAACCGTTCACACCACAGGTTGTTTTATCCCGCATGGCATGATGCAACGAGATGAATCCTCACGGGGAGTATTTGCATCCCACCGGCAAAGGGGTTGTTCACGCTGGATTTGAATGGCCTGTCATGGGTAGTGAGTA
>JAAETT010000366.1 GCA_024228115.1 bacterium | reverse complement strand
GTGATTGTATTTATAATTGACTTTTCTGATATTTGTCAATTGTTATCGCCGTCTCCGCTGTTGTTTTAGTGGTGAAACAGGCGGAGTTTCGTGTGTACGAGGGTGATGCCGTACTCGCGGCAGGCATCTTCGATATCGCCGTCGCGCGTGGAGCCCCCCGGCTGGGCGATGAAGCGGACGCCGTGCTTCTGGGCGTGGTCGATGTTGTCGCGGAACGGAATGAACCCGTCCGAGGCGAGACACACGCCATCGAGGTTGGCGATCCACTCCTTTCGCTCATCGCCGCTGAGCGGCTCGAGCGGGTGATCGAGCGCTTCGCGTAGCGCTTCCTCTTCGAAGGACGTGAGGTCCCCCTCGATGTATCGGACGCGCCAATTGATCCGCTCCTGGCGCTTGACGCCCTTCTTGAAGGAGAGGCCCAGGACCTTCGGATGGGTCCCGAGGTGCCAGAGATCGGCCTTGCTGCCGGCCAGCTTGGTGCAATCCACACGGCTTTGTTGGCCCGCGCCGATCCCGATCATCTGTCCGTCGAGGGCGTAGCCCACCGAATTCGATTGGGTGTATTTGAGCGCCACCAACCCCAGCAGAAGATCGCGACGTGCCGCCTCGGTCAACTCGCCACACACCACGCCGTCGAGCTCCGCAGCACCTACCGCATGGGCGTTGCGATCCTGCACGAGCTTCATGCCGAAGAGTTCCCGCTCTTCCCGGGCGGGCGCGACATAGCTGGGATCCGCCTGGATCACGATGAAGCCGCCATTCTTCTTGGCCTTGAGGATTTCCAGCGCCTCCTTTTCGAAGCCCGGCGCCACGATCCCGTCGGAGACGACACCCTTCAGGAACTTCGCGGTCTCCACGTCGACCGGATCCGAGAGCGCAGCGAAATCCCCGAACGAGCATTTGGGATCCGCACCGCGGGCGCGCACGTAGGCGAGCGCCGCCGGCGTGAGATCCTTGCCTTCCACTTCGTAGGCGCGGGCCAACGTCTCGGAAAGCGGGTGGGCTACTGCCGCACCAGCGGGCGAGACATGCTTGAAGGAGGCAGCGGCGGCCAGGCCGGTGGCCGCACGCGCTTCGTGCACGAGCTGCCATGCGTTCAGCGCATCCAGGAAATTGATGTACGAGGGATTGCCGTTCAGGAGTGCGATCGGCGTCGTGCCCTCGACGAGGGGATCCACCGAGGCAAAGCTCTGGTGGGGGTTGCATCCATACTTGAGCTGCATCGGGTCTCCGCTAGTCCAGTTCTTCAGGGCTCACTCGAGCGATCCAGTTGGCGTAGTTGCCGTCGTAGCCAACGGCCTTTTGCCGCGCACGCGTTTTCTCGAGGGCGCGCCCGAGGGCTTCGGCTGAGGCCGGTTCGGTTTTTCCAATCGCCTCGCTGATTCGCTCGGCTTGTTCACCTGCCGCTTCCGCCTCCCTGTTGGGGAGTTCGGCTTCGGCCGTATGTCCGTCCTCACCGAGCCCCAGGTAGGACTCGATTGCGGCTTCGACGACTTCGCCTGCATGCTTGCGCGAAGCGACGATGTTGCCCTTGCCGGTCACGACATTGCCAACCGAGAACACATTCGGGTAGCCATCCAGACGCCCCAGATCCCAATCCGTGAACGCGAAGAGCTCCCCCTTCATCTCGATCTCCGGGATCGGTTCGGGGATCGAGCCGATCGAGCTGATCACGCAGCTGCCGTGTCGCTCGTAGGTCTCGTCCGTGGGCGTCGGGCGTCCGCTTTCCATGGTCGTCCGTCGAAGTCGCAAGCCCACGACGCGATCGCCTTCGGTGAGCAGGGCGTCCGGGGAGGAGAGCTCCTCGAGTCGGAAGCGGAACTTCTCCATTGCCTTCTCGAGCAATCGTTTTCGGGCGTTGCGCACCTTGTCGGCGCGGGCTTCGTCGGCACCGTCGGGGATTTCGACCAGCGGCATGTCCTCTGGCCGCCGCCGGTAGAAGATCGTGCAGCCCTCGAGCCCGAGGTCTTCGAATTTCAGATCGTGCTGGGCCAGGATCTTCGGGATCCCCTTCACTTCGAGTTCGATCAGGTCGAGATCGATGCCACGCTCACGCAGCTTCGCAAGGGTGGTCTCGAGCATCAGCAACTTGGCCACGTCGATCGACGCCAGCCCGCCGCCCACCACCAGTGCGCCATCCTGGGCCTCGAAGGTTTCGCCGGAATAGCCTGATTCGTGCTTGTGGTTGAACCAGATGATGAACGGATTCTGGTAGATGAGTCCCTTGCCGATCCAGTCGTCCGCGCCCTCGATCGGAAGCTGCCGATCACGCCAGGCGCCGCAGGCCAGGACGACCGCGGAGAAGCCCCATTCCCGGCAGAGTTCGGCAAAACCCACATCCTGCCCGACCTTCGTGTTGGGCACGAAGTGGACCCAGGGCTTCGAGAGCTTGGCCGAGATGGCCTCGTATTCCTTGTTGCGCAGCCCCACGTGCCAGCGCGGAAGACCATCCTCGATCTTCCCGTAGGGCCGGGGGTTCTGCTCGAATACGCTGACGGCGCAGCCATGATCGGCCAACCGGGAAGCGACCTCGGCACCGGCGGTGGCACCGCCGATCACTGCAACGGCATGACGTAGCGGGGGAGGAGCACTCATGGCGGAAGTTTCGCACCTCCGCACCGGGGCCGCTAACGCACGTGTGCGGATCCACCTCCGAAACGAAGAGCGGCCCCCGGGGCATTCCCGAGAGCCGCTCGGCGCCCCCCGCATTCACAAGAGGGGTGCATTCCGAGGCCGCCTAGTGGCGATTGCGCGAGCCGCGGTGGGCGACCTCGTAGCGAGCCTGCTTGTGATGGCGTCCCCGGGCCAGCCGCCGCTCGTCCAACTCATGATCGAGGCGGGAGACCGCCCGGGCGACCCGACGGAAATTCCTCCGCAAGGGACGGTCCGGATGCAACGCGCGGAAGCGTCGGGCAGCACCCGCGAAGCTCCGCTCCAACTCACGGAAATCGCGATTCAGGGCTCGCACCCGACGACCGTTCTCCGCTGCGTGCCGGAACGCTCGGGCTTCATGCCGCAGGTTCTTCAGCCTGCGGAGCGCGCGTCGTTCAGCGCGTCCCGGGTGCCGGGTGTCCTCGCGCGCATGGCGCAGCAGGTTCGTGGTCAGCCGGTCGAGGCGAACGGCCGCATGCACGATCTCGTGCCGGGAGCGATGGATCGCCGGCCTGTGGGCGCGCTCCGCTCGGTCTGAATGCCTGGCGGTGGCCCGATCCGAATGTTTGGCGGCGGACGGAAGCGCCGGGATGAGCAGCAGAAGGGCGGCCAAGGGAAGGGTGGCGAAACGTTTCATCATCGACTCCTGTTTCTCGCGCTACCTGGTTGGTGGCGCTCACGGAGTACGACGTGGCCCGAAGCGGTTTATTCAGGGTCGCTCTTCCCTTCGGGGAGCCCCCCTAACCCGAATAATTCATGAAGAAGTCGCGTTCCTGAATTGAAGAAGGCCCCAGTTGCGGTAGAAACGTGTTGCGACACGCGTTTCCCCTCAACAAGGGCCCCTTCATGAAGCCGGATACTACCGCACAGACTGTCAC
>JAAETT010000365.1 GCA_024228115.1 bacterium | reverse complement strand
GCAGGCTTGAGGCCATGGGCGAACTGGTCGTACCGGGTGAGACGATGGGCCACTACCACGTCCTCCACCCTGCTCCAGGGGACGACGGGCCAGCCCTCTTTGCGGAAGACGGACTGGTCATAGGTTGCGTTGGCGAAGATTACCCGGTTGGTGGCCTTGGCTACTAGCGCCTGGGTGTGGCGGATGAGGTGGTGCCAGTCCTGCGCATCGATGGCCCATGCCTCGGTGGCGGTACCAATCTGGTAGAGCCGGCAATGCCCTCTCCCCGTGAGGGGGAGCTCGGTCCACAGCTCAGTGACTGACCCCGTCTCGGTGTCGATGGCTATGTCCTGGCCCGAGTTGAGTATGTCGGTGAGCCAGTTGAGGTAGGGGGTTACGTCGTCGGGCCCATCGAGACGTGTGGCTGACATCGGTGGCGGCTCACTCATCATCCCCCTCCACCAGTTCCGCTATCTCCGTGAGCTCGGGGGTCTCGTCCACCTCTGACAGGTCGAGCACGTCCTGGCCCCTGGCCGTGGCCTGCTCGGCTACGGCGTTGACCAGCTC
>JAAETT010000364.1 GCA_024228115.1 bacterium | reverse complement strand
GCCGAAGCACACTCCGCATTCGCGCCACGGAATGGGCATCGACCACCCAAAACGAGATCCGTCAGCGTCAATCGCCGCGCGGCACGCTGAAACATTGGAAAGCCAGCTTCTCAGCCAACTTTCGTGCATAGTTCAGGTTAGGACCAACGGGAGCCGCGAAAGCTCGTCCTCGGTGGGGGGCCGGTGCGGTCGCACGGCCACGAACGGGGGCTCCTCCACGATCCACGGGGATGGCGGACCTTCGGCAGGGGCGAGATCGGGGAAGAAGCTCCGCAACGAGCGCAGACCCAGATCGTAGTAGAACGGGTGGACGCGAGGCAGGCTGCGGCGCATCCGGCGAAGGAGGAGCGCATGGAAGAGGGTCCCGTCGTAGAAGCGGTCGCGCTTCCAGCCGTGGTCGCGGCACAATGTCGCGAGCACCTCGTGGACCCAGGCCTCCAACCGGTCCGAACGGAGCTGCTCAGAGGGCCATTGCATCAGGATCCGACGGACGACGTCGCGAACGAACCGATCGGCGTCGCGGGCGCAATCCAGCCGATCGGTGGGCTCGCCAACCTCGTCCCACAGGAGGCGCTCGAGACGACGCGCGGCTGCTCCATTCGCGTGTGCGCGGGTTAGTCGATCGGAGTCGGTCCCACTCGCCGCGGCGTCCAGGCCACTCAGACGGAGGAAGGTGTTGATCTCGGAGCGGAGGGTCAGGAGGCCCGGAAGCCGGCGGAGCGTCTCCATGAAAACGGACGACCCGCTACGAGAACTCGAAGCTACCACCACCACATCCCTTATGTTTGCGAAGAAGCCGCCGGGCGGAAGCGAATCGGGTCTTTGGAAGCGCTGAACGCGACGGAGGACCGGTTCGACCGGAGCGGGGACGAGCTGCACCCGCTACTTCCTGCCCACGGCAATGCAGAACAGCATGTCGTCGAAGTACCGAAGGCCGTCCTCGCTCTCGACGGCATGGAGACGTGTGAACGCCAGCGGCGCGGACCGGTAAATCTCGCGAATCCGCTCTCGGGCCCCCTCGGAGATCGCGCCGTGGTCCGACCAGCGGTCCACATCCTCACGCGACACGTGGTCGCGCAGCTCGACCTCCCGGCAACCCGCGCGCTGCAACAACGCGGCGAGGTCCTCACGCAGGAAGAAGTTGCGACGCGCGGGATTCCGGAGCGCGAGGATCTCGAAGTAGGTGTCGCGGTCCTCGAGTCCGTAGGCGCAAAGATTCACCAAACAGACGCGGCCGCCTGGACGGGCCACGCGGACCATCTCTCCGACCGCCCGCTCGGCTTCCATGAACTGCACACCCTGGCGGCACACTACGACGTCGAACTCATCATCGGGGAACGGCATGTCCTCGGCCGATCCCGGGACGAACTCGTCAACGGCGTCCAAAGCCTGATCGTACATCGCCGGAGTGAGGTCAAGACCCGCGACCTGCCGGGCCACACCCTTGAGAGCTCTCGAGACCAGGCCTGTTCCACAGGCTACGTCGAGCACACGAGCTTCGGAGAGGGGACCGAGCGCCGAGACGATCCGCTCCATGAGGATGGGGTCGGTACACCAATGGCTCGACTGGTCGTACCTGCCCGCTCGCGCCGTGAAGTGGTCGAGCACCTCTCCGCGGTCCGGTCGAGGTTGCGTGGAGGATCCCGACCGCGAGGCCATCTACCCGTTCTCCTGTGCTGTGGGCAGGGCGCCGCCTACCCAGTCCGCCCTGTCGGCCGACGTCGACGCGGTCCCGTCTACCCACGTGGCCCAGTCGGGACCCGCGCCGCGCAGCCGGTCTCGGATTCCGAGCCGCCGCGCGAGCATACGTCGTCCCCGCCCTCTGTCGTAGTGATAAGCCGACTCGGCGGCCGAGTACCGGTGCTCAGCGCCCCCAGGACACGCGAGGCGACTCAAGCACCCAGCCTGGCAGTCTCGGGTCGTAACGTTGTGACTCGCGCATCGTTTCACGTCCCAGCCGCCTCGCGTCCCGCCTTCAACTGCGGCGGCGGGGCACGCCGCCACGCATCGTGCGTCACAGGAAACGCACGTGGATGCGCTGGTTAGCTGTCCGGTCGGCTCGATGAGCTCGCGTGTCAGACAAGCGGCGCGCAGCCCGAGCCACGGGCCAAAGACCGGGTGCAGTACGAGACCCAACCGGCTCGGCCAACCGAGCCCCGCACGGACGGCGAGGGTCCTGAAGTCAAGGAGCCTCTCCTCGGTTGCGGCGGCGCGAATCCACAGCCGCGACCCATCCGGACTCGGATCCGCTCGCTCCAGCATGCGAGCCACGAACGCGTCCAGCGGATGCGGCTCCGCGGCGAACTGGTCCGGGAACGCTGTGGCGTCCGCCACGAACGCCTCCCAGAGCGCGGGACCGCCCGAGGCGAACACGATCACGGACAGACATCCCTCAAGGAGGTCGGCGTACGGCCAACCTTCTGCCACGCCAACGGCGTCGAGACAGCCGCGCAATCGGCTGCGAACCAACTCGAACTCCTGAGGAAGGATTCCTCCGCTCGGCGAATCCCTGTCCAACAACCTGACTACCCTATGCGCATTGGGTTAACAGGGTGCTGAAAAACCCCGTGCTTCACTCCTTCAAATGGTAGAAAAGAGGCGGGGGTAGAGGGAATGCGGGGAAGCGATCGAGAGCAGGGTTCGATGTTCAGCTACGTAGCGCTGGAAGACCGGATTCCGGCGGAT
>JAAETT010000363.1 GCA_024228115.1 bacterium | reverse complement strand
GTGGCTGGCTTCACCATAACCAGACTTTCCCTCCAGCCATTCCAGATGCCGGAGAGCAGCGCCCAGAAGGCGCGGTCGGCGGGCCGAAGCTTGGGCCGCGAGCCTCGATGTATCAAGCACGATAGTTGGTGGCGTAGCGCAGCATTCTCGGCGATGAGATCTGCGCGGTCCGTGAAAATGGACGTAACGATGGAGAGAATCAGTGAGCGCTGGAACGGCATCCGGCGAATCATATCCTCAGCCCCAATGTGCCTGAAAAACCACCGATTTTGCCGTCGTCTCGAATAGTGACGAGGCACAACCGAGACCCGTTGGCATAGAACGCCCAGCACAGGGTCCTTTCCGCCGCGCCGACGATGGGTCTGAGTTAGACTGAACTAGCCAACAGACAGGTTCGTGAGCGTGATTCGATGACAAAGCCCACTACCGTAATCGTCGTGGTCGCCTTCTCGCTTGCGGGAGCTGCCGCTTCGGCAATGAACACGGTCAGAGCACCGGCACCGGACGAGTCGCTGCCTCCCACGCCGACCCTCCACGTTACGCTAGAGCGCGACGCGCTCTCCGCAGGAGATCGCGTAGGTGGCTGGGTTTCCATCGCCAACCCTTCTGCGATCCCCCTATCCTCTGCGAAGCTGCGCCTCCAGGCTCCGGCGTTCATCGACCTGGGAGAGCCGGCCGAGTGCAAGGACTTGCCCGGAGGGAGGGTCGACCTGGGGTCTGTGGACGCACGCCAGGTGTTGGACGAGGAGTTCTGCGTCTGGGCCGAAAACGAGATCTCGGAGGGAAGCGTCAACGTTGTCTTCGTCCTGGACTACTGCTGGACTGAGGGCGCCCCGGGCTGTTCACAGGCCCTGATCGAGAAGACCCTCCGCTGCGGCGTGTTCGGAACCGAGGTAGTCGGTGGAGTATCTTTGGCCTTCATTGCGCTGGTGCTTCCCGGATTGCTCTTCTTCATGAGCTTGCGCTTGGGCGGCGTCGTCACGAGCACCACCTTCGCAGCGACTGAAATTGCGACGCTGAGCGTGCTCCTCTCGATGGTGCTCGTTTGGGCGGGAGCCTTCCTCGCCCGCCCGGAAGTGGATCAAGGCATGAGTCCGGGGCGGGTGCTGGCTCTCTGCGGCGTCGCGACCGGCACCGCCTGGGTGATCGCAGGAGTCGTGGGAGGACTCCATCGTCTTACGAAGGCGCGCCTCGTCCCGAAAGACGAGGATGCAGTCGCAGTTTTCAAACGCCTCGCTCGCGCCGGGGCCGGACCCGGACCTAGCTCGATTCTCGAGACCAACGGCGAGTTCGTGGGCGCGCTTGGGGGTGAAACCGTGGATGGCGGCTGGGTCGTCGTTGGCTGGATGCGCTTCATCGTGGAGGATGAGAAGCTACGCGGGCGGCTCAAGGAACTGGCGAAGAAGAACAAGCTCCACAAGCTGATCCGCCTCGCAGAACGGGAGAAGCTAGAGATGAACGTCAGCGACTTGATCAAACAACGAGGGGAGGACGGTGTTTTCACCCCGACGATTGAGGAGACGCATCGGGTGACCAGTGCGAACCTGCAGTCCACCAAAGCCGAGGCACCCGACGATTTTCCCCCCGCTATCTCAGTAGAGGGTTAGCGGTGTCGCGATGGCGAAAAAAGACCGTGCCGCCTTGCGGCGGCACGGGAAGTATCGCTTGCCAACAAACTGGCTAGCGGCTGCTGTTTGGTGCGTGCACCGACGACAGAATAATCCATCCTCCCGCCGGTTGTAAAGCAGTTCAGGTGGGCGGCCGGCACTGGAGGCAGCACCATGAATATCGGCGTTCTTGACGTCCTACTGTTCGACCTGCACCGGGCACTCCCCCTGGTTGGCAGGGATATGCTCAACGCTGACTTTCGCTTCGTCGGCCATCCCGACGACTACGGGATGCAGTTCGAAAAACCTCCGTTCGAAGCGGAAGGCTTCTTGGTGCGACCTCTCCGTCGAGAGCTCAAGCGAAACCGCTTCTGGCAGCACTTCTTGGGGTCGTCTCGCTCCGGCCAATGGCGCTCCCACATCCCCTTCGAGCTGATCGACCAGCAGAAGCTCGAGGTCCAGCTCGATGGCCGAACTCTCTCAGCTCTGCAGCCGACGATCCTGCTGTGGCCGTGGGGCTGGTCGTCGCAGCTCCGCTTTACGCTTGAACCGCAGACCCGGATCGATGACGTGCGCACCCAGCTCGAGCGGCTGGGCGATCGCACGCAGCGCCCCTTCGTCGCGCCAGAAGGGGGCGGCCTGAGCATGGGCGACCTGTTCGCTCAGCTGTCGAAGCGGCTCAAGCAGGCGATCTACGTTAATTCGGGTACCGCACCCGGCAGCGTCATCTTTCATCGGCGGAGAGTCCTCTCGATCTACGCCTCCAACAAGGGCCCGGCTCCCTACAAGAAGCACAGCTGGCGCCCCGAGCGCCCGCTCGCTGATGCGGACCGCGCCGGCCTGCAGAGCCTGCTGCTGGGGCGAGAGGTCAAGCTGGACGAGGCCGTGGAGCGCGAGAATGAGCGAGCCTTCCTGCTGACGTTCTTGTCCGGCACCGACTTCGCAATGACTGATTTCAAGCGGGGCTCGTTGCTCTACCTGGTGGATACGGGCGGCGGCGGAGGCAAGAGTCGCTCTTCCCTGAGATGCCTGACGGCAAACGTGGCCACTTGCGCGCTGGTGTCGGAGGCGCTGGCTGGCCTCGCGGGCGCGAATCCACCCCAAGGCGTAGCCATCCAGGACGAGCTTCTCGGCAGTGCCGAATCAATGCTGACCGAGCTCGACCTTCGGTACAACAATCCCTTCTGTCGCGGTCTCTTCCGGAGCCACACCAAGCTGCAGCCCTTTCGTGGCATCCCCTACTCCTGACTGGCATCGGCGATCTGCCGTCCCGCATCGGCCTCCTTGGCCAGCCTGATGACCCTGCTCCTCGCTGAACTGGCTGGGTCGCGTCCCGTTCTCCTTCAATCGAAGAGAACCAAGAGACGGTGATCTCGTCCTCAGTTCGGCTACACCCGAGTTCGGAGGTCGGGCGAAACGCCAACGCTTCGCGAAGCTCGCTCCTTTCGTGTCTCGTGATGGCTTATTTGTACACGCACAGTCTGCTTTCGTCGTAGTATGGCACGCCTAAGCCAAGATTGACCGCTCAGTCGAGGAGATTGCTATGGCCACCCGCACCCAACTCAGCTTCGCAACCTGCAACCTCTTCAACCTGAACGAGCCGGGTCTTCGGATCTACCGGGACACGGACGGCTGGAGCCAAACCGAGTACGATAAGAAGATCGTATGGACGGGCGCGGCACTCAAGTCGACGCGCTCCGATGTTTTCGGCTTTCAGGAACTCTGGCACCGTGACTCCCTTAAGGCGGCGATCGCCGAAGCGGGGATGGCGTCGAGCTACAAGCTGCTGGTGCCTAGCGGCCAGAGCGGGCAGAAGATCGTCTGCGCAGCTGCCGTCCGGAAGCAGATCCTGCTTGGCAGTCCGGAGTGGATCACCGACTTCCCGGCGGATTTTCGCCTCGAGAGCGGCGGTGACGACGCGCAGTCAACTGGGATCGCGGTCAACATCAGCACGTTCTCCCGCCCGATTCTGCACTTCAAGATCAAGCCGCGGTCGGATGGGCGCGTAATCTCAGTCTACGTCGCGCACCTGAAGTCCAAGCTCCCTACCGCCATCTACCGCGAGCCTTGGTATGTGAAGGCGAAGCACAGCAAGCACACAGAGGGCCTCGGCGCTGCCATTGCTACCATCCGGCGCACCGCCGAGGCGGCGGCAATGCGAATGATCCTGACGGAGGAGATGAAGGGCACCGATCGCCCCGTAGTCGTCCTCGGCGACCTGAACGACTCCCAACACAGCAACACGCTCAACATCCTAACGGGTCAGCCCAACTACTTGCTCTCGGGCCTCTCGCTGGGCGGTAGCGACGTCGATTTGTACACAGCGGGCACGCTACAGGAGTACCGGAGCTTGCGGGACGTGTATTTCACCCATATCCACCAGCACTTCCGGGAGTCGCTGGATCACATCCTCGTATCGCAGGAGTTCTACGACAACTCGAAGCAGCGGCGTTGGGCCTTCAAGGGCATGACGATCAACAATGACCACTTGAAGGATGAGGACCACAAGGCGACGGGCACGTCGGACCATGCCATTGTGCGGGCGCAGTTCGAGTATCGCCCGGCATAGTGGCCGCTCTAGCCGTTGGGGCAGTCGGCCACGCCGGGCTGGCCCCGAGGCATCGTGAGCGCGCGGAGGTTTCGCCACGCCTCGGGCCAGCGCGCGATCCACTCGGCTTGCTCGCTCTCGGCGTCCGCTCGGGGCTGGGCAACGTAGTCGAAGAGCCACAGCTCGGCGTCGGCTCCCGAGAAGGCGCTCGCGACGGTGTCGTTGTTCGACGGCTTGTTGTCGACCATCACCAGGGCTTCCGGCGCCATTCCGAGCTCCTCGAGGATCCAGCGGAGGGCGACGCCCTTGTTCTGTCCGGCGACCATCGCGACCGAATTCGCCACCGAGATGGGCCGCGCGAGGCCCGGCACGGTGCGCACCCACGGCCACCCCGCTCCCGGGAGACCCTCCCTGGGATCCGACGCGTCGAGAAGCCCGAGCCGCTCGAGCTCACGCTCAGTGGCCCAGCGATAGCCCGGATTTCGGGCGGTGAGGAAGAGCACCTGGATCCCGGTGCTCCGCAGCCGCTGGAGGACGTCGTCGACGACCTCCTCGGTCGGCGCCATTCTGGAGAGCTCGAGCAACAGGCCTAGCGAGGTAAAGAGGCATTCGGCACGCACGTCGTTCTCGGGGAGCTTGCCCTGCCAGTCGTACCACTCGTCGCTGCCCGCGAAGCGTACAGGACGCAGGACCGTGCGATCGATGTCGGCAACGACGAGGATCCTGTCGGGGGGCACTCGCGAGGCGATCTCGTCGATCGTGGCCTCGACGTCCGCCCAGGACGACACGTCCGTCCGACGGGGCGCCAGCATCGGCTCAGGCACGGGTGTCGATGCGCAAGCCAGAGCGGCGAACGTCCCCGCGAGGAGCACGCACCGGCACACCCGCCCGAAGCCCGCTGTTACACTGAATGAACCCGTCATTTGCTTCCTCCGACCGCAGCCCTTCAAGGACAGGAGTGTACCGTCAAATGAGCAAGCTAATCGCAATCGCCTCGATCGTCGGGATCGCCGTACTCGGAACTGCCTGCTCGTTCCGTGGGCCGATCGAAGACCACGCCGTTGCCTACAACCTCGCCGTGGAGCGGGCCCAGAACCGCATGCTCCTCCTCAACGTCGTTCGAGCCTTCCTGGGCCGGCCTCGACACTTCACGGCCTTCACCCAGATTCGGGGCAGTATCAGCGGCGAGCTCTCTTCGAGCCTGTCGCTGCCCTTCGGCGGCGACGCCCTGAATCGATTCGTCGCCTCGCCGAGCGGGTCGGTGAAGAGCTCGCCCAGCTTCGACATGGCCGTCCTCGACAAGAAGGAATTCGTCCGGGGAATCACGAAGCCCATCACCTCGACGACCTTCGAGTACTACTGGTCCCAGGGCTGGAAGCAGGAGCTTCTCCTTCACGTCTTCGTGCGTGAGGCCCGCCTTGGGGAACTCAGACTGGAGAACTACCCGGCGAGCGCCACGAAGCGCTACATGTTCTCCGAGTTCGTGGACCAGTTCATCGCGATGGGTTCCCGCTTCAGAAGGAACGAGGCCGAGGCCTACGGACCGGAGGTTCCGACTGGACAGGTGACCGCAGAGGGACTGGCGGATGCGCGCGAGCAGAAGCTTCTCGCGGAAACGGTCGCAGGAAAGCTCCAGCTCAAGACCCGTGGTGTAGGGTACAAGATCGAGTGCCCGGCTGACTGCGTACTCGATTCCTTCAGCGGAAAAGAGCACATTGTTCCCAAGGCGACGAAAGAACCGGCAGTCGAAGCGGAGCGTCAATGGAACGAAAGCTACGCGACACGCGAGCTGACCTCGGTCTCCCTTGGGAGAAGCGGCGCGGAACCGCCGGAGAAGACGGAGCTCAGGCTGATCCTCCGGTCGCCGGAGCAGATGCTCTACTACCTGGGCGAGGTCGCGCGAGCGGACCTCTGCGACGGCGTCGCGCCGCCCAAGATCCGGAGGTCCGGCAGCGATGAGTATACCCTCGATCTCTTCGTTCTGAAGCGGCGCGCGCGCTTCCGAGAGGACCCGGAGTGCACGAAGGCGGGATTCGGGCTGGAAGACCGGATTCAGTCACGCGCCGACCACGACCGGTGGCTCGAAGTGGCCTACGAAGCAGACCTTTACTGGATCCCCCGGGTTGCGGGCGGCCGATCCGTCACCGCCTTCACCCTCGTCCAGCAGCTCATCGGGCTGCAGAAGGGCGGCGAGGAGCTGCCCACCACGTCGACCGTGACGGTGATCGGCAACTGACGGGCCTCGGCGGTCCCAATGGCCTGAGCGCACCAGCTTGCGGCTGAACGGCCTCCCAGCGCCCATCGCGGCGGGGCGGCCCCGAACTCGGCGATGAAGCGTGAGCGCAGCTCGAAGTCGCTCTCCGGCGTAGCCTCGTGCCCAAACGGACCACCTCTGCCACGATTCGGCCGAGAGGATCAAGCCTCCACCGGTATCGAAAATCGACATTTTCGGACGCGAACGAACGCCGGCGAGTCTCGGATCCCGAGCCGGTTCGTCGCTGTCACCGGCACACGCCCTCAACAAAAAAGGGGGGTAGTGAACTCCTCCTGCGCCACCGCCCGACCAAGGCCTCGGTGAACACCCAAAAGCGGCCATACGTGATCACCTGAAAACCGGCCATAGAACGGGGAGTCGTCCAGGACGTTGAGGCGGGCGAGGCGGATAGCCTCGCCGGCCATGGCAAATGTCTTGGACGCAGAGAAACAGC
>JAAETT010000362.1 GCA_024228115.1 bacterium | reverse complement strand
GGACGACGACGGACGCTGGTTCCAACACTACGAATTGCGTTTCGACTATGAAATAGGTTATCGTCTACGCCCCTACCCCATGCCTACCTTACCCCTAAACATAGTTAGGGTGGTGATAAACCAAGAGGGGTGGGTAGTGAAGGGGTTCCCTAGCGGGTACCAATTCGTCGACTCGGATTCGGAGTCGGATGATGATGTGGACGTGGACGACGACGTGGGCTACGATACCGAGTAGACGAATTGGTGGGGGCGTAGGCGATAACGAGCGTATTTATTGATTGTAAAAACGATTTTTTCAGAGATTCTAAAAACGATTTTTTAATAAATACGCTCTGTGTGTGTTTTGTGATGTATATTTGAAAAAAATTATATATGTTTCGACGGTAGAAAGACATCGTAAAAAATTTATCTTTCGACGGGGCGGAAAGACAACAAAAAATTGTGCACTACCAAGTGCACTACCAAATGCTTAAAAGTTGTTCTTCTTCTCGTTTGTTCTGTGCTCGGCTGAAACGCAATCTGTCTGGGTTTGCGTGTTCGGAGTGCGCTCTTGTATTCGTTACCGTTGGAAACCTGTTTCACAGAATTATTGCCGTGAAGGGAGTGAGGATTAATTATAAAATCGTTAAGGGTCGTTTTTCGATTAATACACAATAGCCAAAACTAATTGGTAGAAATATGCTATTCCCACTTACAAAAAACTCCCATAATGCAATACCTTTATATCTGCCGCTTTTTAATAATGTTTTTTAATTACGAAATCAATAAGGGTAGTTTTACACATGTAGGCTTTTTAATGATGTTTTTTAAACCGTTGTATTTTGATAAGGATCGTAGCTTTCGAAGAGCGCCAGAACCTCTCGCATAGTTATTACGAAGAGCGCCGCCGGGGCCGGGGTC
>JAAETT010000361.1 GCA_024228115.1 bacterium | reverse complement strand
TTGTTTTGCGTCGCAATTACCGCCGCAGAATACAAAGTAGTTACAGAACAAGAAATAAGTGGACATGACCGTTTCGACATGAGAACCGGAGTAGAAGCGATCTACTTCGGGGACCGCTTTTTGAACTATGAAGGTAGTACGGGAGAGGCGGCCTTATGGCTTAATTTAGCCCAACTAGGTCCAAAAGATTACATTCCGATCTACATTCCACAACAAAGATATAAATCGATAGATCAAGTTTTGATTCAGCTTAGAAATGGCATATACACAGCTGTAGATTTCACAACAGAAAAATTATCAAACCTAAGAAATAACAATGATAGCATACCTTATTTCATAGATTTGACCGATAATATTCACATCCACAAATCAATTTCGGATGAGATAATAATTCAGTTGAACACTTCCGTAATTAGCGGTGTAATATTGAGTGACCCGTTGAAAAAGTTATTCAATTTCGCCGATTCTTGGCTACCGAAGCGTCTTAATAGAGCACGTCGGCTTGAAGCAAAACCAGAATTGATCTTCGTATTCGACGATTCCGATCGCTTGTTGACGATTTTCCCCACCGAAGGCGAACACTTCTGGCACACCGCACCTTTTACAAATTCCTATGCAAACATAAAAAGCATAAATTTTAGAAATGCGGATAATTCAACAATTAACTTACCGCCGCCGTGGTATATCATTTTAAAATATTTCTATTTCTAAAAAAACCAGGGGAACCGCAAACATATATATTCTAAAAAACGGGGCATACTTCATATTCTAAAAAACCGGAGCACACACACACACACACACACACACACACACACACACACACACACGTACGCACGCACGCACACACACTTTCATACACAATGGCAGAAAGAGATGCGGACAAAGTCTATTAATCAAAAAGAGGCCCCCAAAATTTGACACATGATACGCAAGGTCGAAGAACAGCAACCACACAGACATAGAAACTGGTTCTTCTACAACGCTGTAGCAACAAAACCAAATGTACGCATCTACTTATAAATAATTGAAGAATTTGTCTGTTTGCTATAGACTCATTAAGTTTTTGTCCAATTTTGATGAATGAGAACTCATTCGATAGGACTTAACAAGGAGAAGGTTTTAGGCAAAAAAAATTAGAAAATTGTAAAAATTAGACATTGTTTAAAAATTTTAAACCAATTTTGACAGTTTTTAGCTAAAATTTACAAAACCTAGGTTTTCAAGGGTGCTGAGTCCGAATCTGACAACCATTTTAGTTTTAAGAAAATTTAGACCGTGCAAAAATTAGACAGTGTAAAAAAATTTTTCTTTCCAATTTTAACAGTTTTTAGCAAAAATTTACAAACCCTGGGTTTTCAAGTGTGAGGAGTGTGGTGTGTGTGTGTGTGTGTGTGTGTGTGTGTGTGTGTGTGTGTGTGTGTGTGTGTGTGTGTGTGTGTGTGTGTGTGTGTGTGTGTTTGTGTGCTTTAAATTGTATTATACACTTTTTGTGTAACATGTGTGTGT
>JAAETT010000360.1 GCA_024228115.1 bacterium | reverse complement strand
CGCCGGAGCGTCGGCACTCTCAGCCGCCGGAGCGTCGGCACTCTCAGCCGCCGGAGCGTCGGCACTCTCAGCCGCCGGAGCGTCGGCACTCTCAGCCGCCGGAGCGTCGGCACTCTCAGCCGCCGGAGCGTCGGCACTCTCGGCCGCGCGAGCGTCGGCGCCTTCGGTTGGCAGCAGGCGGATCTCGATGCGGCGGTTGCGGGCGCGACCTTCGGCAGTCTTGTTGGGCGCGACGGGACGATTCGGCCCGTAGGAGACCGCCACCAGGCGTTCAGCCGCCACGCCCTCGCGCTCCAGGATTCGCACGACGGCGGCAGCACGTGCCCCGGCCAGCTCCCAGTTCGTGGGGTAGATCCGGGCCAATCGGCCCCGGATCACGTGATTGTCCGTATGCCCTTGCACCTGGACCCGGTGGTCATCGGCGGCAAGGCGGGAAGCCACGCGGCTGAGAACGCCCCGCCCAACACTGGAAAGCTGCGCCGAGCCTTTCGCGAACAAGATCTCCTGGGCGAGATTCACCCGCAGGCCTTCGCGCAATCGCTCGATTTCGACCCGGCCCGCCGCCACCTCCGACTGAAGCTCCGCGACCAGATCGTCGTAGGTGTTGCGGAGCTTCCCGACCTCTTGCTGCTCCTCGGCCACCTCGCGTTCGCGGGCTGTCAGGTTGGTTTCGAGTTCGTCCCTGCGGGCGCTCAGCACCTGTACCTGCGACTCCAGATCTGTCTTCCTCTCCCCGAGCTCCTCGCGAACCAGGCGCAGATCCTCGACCTGCTCGAGCAACGCAACGCGCTCGCCGCTCAAGCTCTCATTCGACGCTTCGAGCAGCTTGACCCGACCTTCGAGGCGCGAGCGCTCGGCGCTCTGCGCGTCGCGCTCAGCAACGACCTCGGCGTGCTTGCCCGGAAGCACGCAAGCCGAGGCGAACAGGCCCCCGAGCAAGAGGACCGCAACGACGGCTCGTTCAGACAGCCACGGCAGGCAAGAGGATCCGGTCGAGGGCTTCATCGATGGACGAAACGTAGTCAAAATCGAGGCCCTTGAGCAGCTCCGGTTGGATCTCTTCCACATCCCGGCGATTGCGCTCGGGGAGCACGACGCGCTGGATGCCCGAGCGCTTGGCCGCGAGCACCTTTTCCTTGATGCCTCCAACCGGAAGCACTTTGCCACGCAGGGTGATCTCCCCGGTCATCGCAACTTCCGGAGCCGTGGGCCGACCCAACATCAGCGATGCGAGGGATGTGACCATGGCCACACCGGCCGAGGGCCCGTCCTTCGGAACTGCGCCCGCAGGCACGTGCAGATGGAAATCCCGCTTCTCGAACGCCTCCGGCTCGAGATCGAACTTCTCGGCGCGAGCTTGGAGCCAGGTGCGCGCTGCCTCCGCCGACTCGCGCATCACGTCACCGAGGGAACCCGTCAGCTTGAGACCGCCGCGACCGGGCATCATGGTGCTCTCGATGAACAGGATGTCACCGCCCGCCGGGGTGTAGGCCAGGCCCACGGCCACGCCCGGCATGCCGGCTCGCTCGGCCAGCTCCGGCTCGAAGCGGATCGGCCCCAGCAACTCGGCCAGATCCGGGGCATCGATCGCCACCGCCTGCCCATCCGCCACCTGCCCCTCGGCGATGCGACGGGCCACCTTCCGGCACAGCTTGCCGAGCTCGCGCTCCAGGTTCCTTACACCGGCCTCATGGGTGTAGCTCCCGATCACCGTCCGCAAGGCAGCCTCGCTGAAACTCAGATCGATCTCGGCCACCCCATTGGCTTCGCGCTGCCGGGGAATGAGAAAACGACGCGCGATCTCGAGCTTGTCCTCCTCGGTGTAGCCGGGCAGTTCGATCACCTCCATGCGATCCCGCAAGGCCGCAGGCACCGGCTCCATCTGGTTCGCCGTGGCGATGAAGAGCACCTGGGAGAGGTCGAAGGGAACCTCCAGGTAGTGATCACTGAACGCCGAGTTCTGTTCCGGGTCGAGCACTTCGAGAAGCGCCGACGACGGATCCCCACGGTAGTCCGCACCGACCTTGTCGACTTCGTCGAGCAGGAAGACCGGGTTCCGGGTACCCGATCGACGCATGCCCTGGACGATGCGGCCGGGCAACGCACCCACATAGGTGCGGCGATGTCCGCGAATCTCGGCCTCGTCGCGCACACCGCCTAGCGAGAGGCGTTCGAACTTCCGACCCAGGGCCCGCGCGATCGAGCGGCCCAGGGATGTCTTTCCGGTTCCCGGCGGCCCGACGAAGCACAGGATCGGCCCGCGCAGGTCTTTCTTCAGGGAGAGGACGGCGATGTACTCGACGATCCGATCCTTGACCTTCTCGAGGCCGAAGTGGTCCTCATCGAGGATGCGGCGTGCGTCCTCGACCGAGAGCTGATCCTCGCTGACCTTGCTCCAGGGCAGATCGACCATCCACTCGAGATAGGCGCGGATCACGCCATGCTCTGCGGAAGCCGGCGGCATCTGCTCGAGGCGTTCGACCTCGCGAAGCGCCTGTTTCTCGGCTTCCTCGGGCATCTGCGCCGCTTCGATCTTCTCCCGCATGGCGTCGGCTTCGGCGTCTTCATCCTCTGCCTCGCCGAGCTCCTTGCGGATGTGGTCGAGCTGTTGACGCAGCATGTACTCACGCTGGGTCTTGCCCATCTCGCTCTGGACCTTCTCCCGGATCTCGCTCTCGATCTGGATCGCGTCACCGGCGCGGCGCAGCTCGTCGCGTACGCGGCGCAGACGCGCCACCACGTCGAGCTCTTCCAGGAAGGCCTGCTTGCCCGCGATGTCGAGCTCGAGATTCGAAGCCACCAGATCCGCCAGCCGGGTCGGCTCCTCGACGTTCATGGCGAGCACCTGGAGCTCGTCCGAGAGCCGGCTCGATTCGGAGACCAGACCCACGAACTGGTCGCGCACCTCGCGAGTCAACGCCAACGCCTCGACGGCCTCGGCATCTCCGCAGTCTCGCAGGGCTTCGACACGCCCCCGGAAAAAGGGATCCTCCGCCGTGAACTCGGTCACCCTCGCGCGACCCGTTCCCTGCACCAGCAGCCGGTACGAATCATCCGGGAACTTCAGCATCTTCACGATGCGAAGCACGGTCCCCGTGCGATGCACATCTTCGGTGCTGGGGCTGCCCTCGAGCGAGCGGTTCACCGCCACGCTCATCATCAGCCGCTCCGGATCCGCGAGGACGGAATCGATCAACGCCTTCGACCGCTCGGTGTTCACCAGCAGCGGCGCAAGCAGGTGCGGAAAGATCACCGTGTTCTTGAGAGGAAGAATGGGGAGTTCTTCGGGCAACTCCTCCACTTCTTCTTGAACCGCTGCGACCTCCTCGCCGGTAGGTTCCAACTCCTCCAAGGGGCCCTACTTCTCCTCCGAGAATTCGGCGTCGATCACGTCATCGTCGTCCCCGCCCGCCGGGCCTTCACTCGCCTCGGCGCCAGGAGCCTCGGCCTCGGGACCACCCGCAGCATCGGCCTGGGCCTTGTACAGCACCTCGGCCACCTTGTGCATGGCCTGCTCGACCTTGGTGTAGGCGGCTTCCATGCGCTCCGTCTCGTTGCTCTCGAGGTCTTGTTTGGCGGCCGCGAGCGCCTCCTCGATTTCCTTCTTGTCGGCCTCGGCGAGCTTGTCGCCATTCTCGGAGAGCGTCTTCTCCGTCTGGTAGATCAACGAATCGAGTTTGTTGTGGGCTTCGACGGATTCGAGGCGCTCCTTGTCCTCGGAGGCGTGGCTCTCTGCATCGTCCATCATCCGGTCGATCTCTTCCTTCGACAGGCCACTCGACCCCTCGATCCGGATCGACTGCTCCTTGCCCGAAGCCTGATCCTTGGCGTGCACCGCCAGGATGCCGTTGGCGTCGATGTCGAAAGCCACGTCGATCTGGGGAACACCGCGCGGAGACGGCGGAATCCCATCCAGGATGAACCGGCCGATCTCGCGGTTGGCCGAAGCGATCTCGCGCTCGCCCTGCATCACCCGGATCTCCACCTGGGGCTGGTTGTCTGCGGCCGTGGAGAAGACCTGACTGCGCTTGGTCGGGATCGTCGTGTTGCGCTCGATCAGCGCGGTCATGACGCCACCGAGGGTCTCGATCCCCAAGGAGAGCGGCGTGACATCCAGGAGCAGCACGTCCTTCACGTCACCGGCCAGGACACCCCCCTGGATCGCCGCACCGACCGCAACCACTTCGTCCGGGTTGACGGTCTTGTTCGGCTCCTTGCCAAAGAGTTCGGTGACCCTCTGCTGCACGAGCGGCACACGGGTAGAACCACCGACCAGCACGACCTCGTCGATCTCTCCAGCCGCGATGCCCGCATCGGCCATCGCCTTGCGGCAGGGCTCGAGGGATTTCTCGACCAGATCCTCGATCAGCTGCTCGAACTTCGCCCGGCTGAGCTTCAGGTTCATATGCTTCGGACCGCTCTGATCCGCGGTCACGTAGGGCAGGTTGATATCGGTCGTCTGAGAGGTCGAAAGTTCGATCTTCGCCTTCTCCGCGGCCTCGCGCAGACGCTGCATCGCCATCGGATCGGCGGTGAGATCGATGCCCTGATCCTTCTTGAACTCGGCGACCAGATACTCGATCACCCGATGATCCAGGTTGTCGCCACCCAGGTGCGTATCACCGTTGGTGGCCTTCACCTCGACGACGTTCTCGCCCACTTCGAGGATCGAGATATCGAACGTGCCTCCACCGAAATCGTAGACGGCGATCTTCTCGTCGCTCTGCTTGTCGAGGCCGTAGGCAAGCGCAGCTGCCGTGGGCTCGTTGATGATGCGCTTGACTTCGAGTCCCGCGATCTTGCCCGCGTCCTTGGTGGCCTGACGTTGGGCGTCGTTGAAATAGGCGGGCACGGTGATGACCGCGCTGCTCACTTCCTGGCCCAGATAATCCTCCGCGGCCTTCTTCAACTTCTGCAGGATCATCGCGGAGATCTCGGGCGGCGTGAACGGCTTGCCGTCGATCTCGATCACGGCGGCACCACCCGGGCCCTCGCCGACCGTGTACGGAACGAGGCTCGTCTCTTCGGGCACCTCGTTCTTGCGGCGACCCACGAAACGTTTGATCGAGTAGACCGTGCGCTCCGGATTGGTCACGGCCTGGCGCTTGGCCACGGCACCCACCAGTCGCTCGCCGTCATCCGTGAACGCCACGATCGAAGGCGTCGTTCGGCCCCCCTCTTCGTTCGCGATCACCGTGGGCTGTCCACCCTCCATGACGGCAACCACCGAGTTCGTGGTTCCCAGGTCGATTCCGATGATCTTTCCGCTATCCGCCATGACCGTGCAGGCCTCCTGAAAGGATGTGCCGGCCAAGGCTGGTTCCCAGTTCTACCCCGTCAAATCCCCCAGGGGCGCGGGGACATTCTTTCCGCTGTTTCCGTTACGGGCTGGCAGGCAAAGCCTGCCAGCCCGTACCGGAAACAGCGGAAAGAACGTCCCCGCCCTCCGACTAGCCCTGGTTGAAATCGAGGCGGGGGCGGAACTGGATGTGGAAGGTGCGGGTTTCCTCCAAGAGCAGGCCGGGGGGCCAGTAGCCCTCGCCGTAGATCTCGAGGCGAAGCTCGTTGTCGCCGTGGAGGAGGCCGTGGAGGAGGCCGTGGAGAGAGCCGTGGACGCCGTTCTGGGCGATTTCCAGCTCGTCGGTCACGTCCGCGCCGTTCAGCAGCGCGCGAAACGTGGCGGATCGGGCACGTGCGGGGTCGAAACGCACGAAGACCTCGACGCCCTCGATGCCGACCTGGGGATCCCCCACCGGGGCCTGGACGTGGAGCAGAACCGGCCCCAGAAGCAGCAGCCCCGCCAGGCCGGCCGCGAGCGGCAACCCACACAACCCCAGGAGGGCGAACCAGCGGAATCTGCGCAAGTGAATGCTCGGCATGGACGATTCGGAAAAAACTCCTTGCTTGGGAGTAGCCCAGGGAACGTCTTGGGTGGCGTAGGCGTCGAATTCTCCGAGAAGCTGCAAAGATGTGAAGTCCATCACCCAGTGGTCATGCGAACGACGCGATAACCCCCCGGAATTGCGAGGGAACCGGTTTGGAGACGCGAGTCCGGGCCGATATACTGACCTGCTCGTGGAGGGGTTCGGCGCGGCTGGGCCCGGGATTCTTCGCCTGGCGGCTGCCAGCGCATGTTTTCGGAGGGGATTCGGACTCTTCGTCGCGCGAGACGGCCGGCTGATGCATGTAGGGTCGAGGCCGGGGCCAACCGGGAGGGGCGCAGGGATGAGCGAGGACGACGCACGGTGAGCCGGACTTTGATCCTGGTGGCCAATGTCGCGCTGGTCGCGACCTGCTGCTTCCTGGCGGCACGGATGATCGCATCCGTATCCAGCTCCATGCTGGTCCCCGACGCGGGAGCCGCTCTCAGCCAGCCCTTGCCCGTCCGGCCGACGGATCGCAGTTGGGACGCACGGCAGATCATCATCAGCCGCAACCCCTTCAATGCGTCGACGCTGGCACCGGCGCCACCGCCTCCGGACGAAGACGAGGAATACGCCAAGACCAAACTGCCGTTGCGATTGCTGGGAACCGCAGCCCACGAGTCGACTGCGCTCTCCTGGGCAGCGGTCGAGGATCTCGAAGCTCGCAGCCACCTGGTGGTGCGGGTTGGCGATCGGCTGAAGGGCCGAGCCGATGTATTGAGGATCGAGCGGCGGAGGCTCGTTCTGCAAAACGGTGCGCGCCGAGAGGAATTGGCCCTGGAAGGCGAAGGTGGTGGGAAAACACCTCGCCGCAAGACCGCTCGCGCTCGTACTCGCCCCCGCCCTTCCAGGCGCAACACCCGGGTCGAGCGCCTTGCCGAGAACCGCTTCGCCGTGGAGCGCAACGATGTCAACGAAGTCGCCAACAACCCGGCTGCCCTCTTTTCCCAGGCCCGCATCCTGCCGAAGTATGAGAACGGGCAGATGGTCGGCGTCCAGCTGAATGCCATCAAGGCTGGCAGCCTCTTCCAGGAGATCGGAATCCAGGACGGGGACACCATCACGGAATTCAACGGCATCCAGGTCACAGGCCAGCAGGAGAGCGCACAGGTGTTGAGCGAACTCGCGACGTCACAGACCTTCGCCGTAACAGTCAAGGGACGCGACGGGCAGACGCGCCAGCTGGAGTACGAGATCCGATGAGACAGATGGGGAGTCGATTCCTGATGCGATGGCGGCTGCAACACCGGGTCCGGCTGTACGGGCTGGCCTTGATACTCCTGTTCGTTGCGGGCCCGACACTCGCTCAGGCGCCGCCGGCCCCCGAAGCGGGTCTCAAGGCCGACAACGGCCACGTCCAGCTCGACTTCACCGATGTCGAACTCTCGGTCGTGATCGATACGATCGCGCGGCTGACGAACAAGAACTTCATCTACGACGATCGCGTGCGCGGCCGGGTGACGATCGTGTCGCCCACCAAGGTCACCCGTGAGGAAGCCTACGCGGTTTTCGAATCCGTCCTCCAGGTGAAGGGCTTCACCACGGTCGAAACCCCAGGCGGCGCCATCAAGGTGATTCCGATTCGCGAGGCCAAGGAAAGCAACATCGAGATCGTCCGTGGCAAGACGTCGACACCCAAGAGCGACCGCTTCGTGACGCGCTTGATCGCGCTGCGTTTCATCGACGCCGAGGCCATCACCAATACGCTGAAGCCGCTCGTCTCGAAGGATGCCTCGATGGTGGCCTACCCGCCCACCAACACCGTGATCCTGACGGACTCGGCCTCCAACATCCGACGCATCCTCTCCATCCTCCAGTCGATCGACGTCGAGTCCTACAAGGAAGAGCTGACCGTCATCCAGGTTCGACATGCGGATTCCGCGACGCTGGCCTCTCAGCTGTCGGAGATCTTCGACGCGGATGTCGCGAGCACCACGAACCAGCCGGTACGCGCCCGCGCGCGCCGCGCCGTTCAGCAAGCGGCCGGAGCAGCGACTCAAGGCGCTCCGAAGGGCCGGGTTCGCCTGATCACCGACGAGCGCACCAACTCGCTGATCGTGCTGGCCTCGAGGCCTCGGATGACCGAGATCCGTGAGGTGATCCAACGCCTCGACGTGCCCGTCGTCGGCGGCGGACGCATCCACGTCTACCGCCTGCGCCACGCCGATGCCGAAGAGTTGGCGACGACGCTCTCCTCGCTGATCAGTGGCCAGCCCGCCGGCGGCGGAGGAGGCGGCCGGGCGGTCGTCGGCGGCGTCGCAGCCAACCCCGCCCTGCGTGCCGCCATCACCGAGCTTTCCGAAGGCGTGACCGTCACGGCGGATGCGCCCACCAACTCACTCGTCATCCAGGCCACCCGGGAGGGCTACGACACCCTCTCCCAGGTGATCAGGCAACTCGACATCGAACGGCCCCAGGTGCTGGTCGAGGCATTGATCATGGAGGTCGACGTCACCGACGGGCGAGATCTCGGCTTCAACGGCTTCGGGCGCATCTTCCGTGGCAACACCAGCTATGCGCTCGGCTCGGTCACGGATTCGGGCGCCATTCCCGACGTGTTCGGCTCGAGCAGCACAGACTCGGAAGGCACGACCTCGGGCACGAGCCCCGGCGGCTTGAGCAACTCGATCGTCAGCAGCCTGTTCGCGGCGGCCACGCGCAGCTCGTTGGCCCCGATCATGGTTCCGGGCGTCGATGAAATGGGCAACGAAATTCTCGAAGCGGCTACCGACGCCTTCGGGAACCAACTCCTCACCGGCTCCCTCATCCAGGGCATCATCCGTGCCAGCGCCTCGCTCAGCAGTTCCAACATTCTGTCGGCCCCGCACATCCTCACCCTCGACAACGAAGAAGCCGAGATCAAGATCGGCAACAACATCCCGATCGTGACCAGCCGGGTCGAGTCGGCCGCGGGCCAGAGCACGGGCAGCCTCGCGACCAGCCAGAACATCGAGCGCCACGACATCGGCATCACGCTGCGCGTGACGCCCCAGATCTCCGAAGGCGACAGCCTACGGCTCAAGATCTTTCAAGAGATCACGGCCATCAACCCGGGGCTGACCGCTCAAACGGGCACTGCCGAAGAGGTGGGCGTCGCGCTCTCGAACCGCAAGATCGAGAACGTGGTGGTGGTCGGTGACGGTGAGACGATCGTGATCGGCGGGCTGATTGGCGAGGACGAAGGCGACATCGAGACCAAGGTGCCCTGGCTGGGCGACATCCCGATTCTCGGCTGGCTGTTCAAGACCACGGACGAGGATGTCCAGAAGCTCAACCTGCTGGTCTTCCTCACCCCTTACATCGTGCGCAACGAGGCCGAGCTCGCCACCGAGACGATCCGCAAGCGGGAGGAATTCTGGGAATCGAGCGAGAAAGCCCTGCGGCTGACGGACAAGGAAAAGAAGCAGGCCAAGGAGCGGCGCGAGGAAGCGGAGGCTGCGGGAATCTCGATGGAGCCCTTCAGGGGTCGCAACCCGGTGCGCGGTCGACTGGTCGACCATCGCAACCGCTACCCGGTAGACCAGATGCGCGAGATCGAGCGCCAGCAGAACGAAGCCCGTGAGCAGGCAGCGGCCCCCGCCAGCGTCGACGCGTCCACCCGCTACGGCGTGCTCGCCGCGACCTTCGGCGACGAGGGCGCTGCCGCCGCTGCACTCCAACAGCTGATCGACGCCGGCTACGACGGCACGCTGGTCAGCGGAGAGCGTTCCGGTACGGTGCTCTACCAGGTCCGAATCGGGCCCTTCGACGAGCAGCAAGAGGCGGAGGCCGCGGCCAAGGTGATGCGCGAGGGCTTCGAGCTCTCTCCCGTCGTCACCGTGGAGAACGGCGGATGAACACCACCCACTTCTTCGAGAGTATCCCTTGAACCCCATCGACGAGCGCCTGGGCCTGCGTGAGGTCCTGTTGCGGACCACGCCGCTGACCCTCGACCAGCTCGAGGAAGCCCTTCGCCGCCAGCAGGACGAAGGCGGCCGGTTGACCGAGCATCTGCTGCGCCTGGGCTTCTTGTCCGAGGACCAGCTGCTCGGGGCCATCGGCAACCAGCTCGGCCTGAAGGTCCGACCTTCGATCACGCCCGACGATGTGGACGAGGTGTTGGCAGAGAAGCTGCCGATTGCCTTTGCCAAGACCCACGGTCTGCTGCCCGTCGGCCGCACCGACGACGGTTCGGTACGCATCGCCATCTCCAACCCCTACGACACCGCCTGCCTCGACGACCTGCGCCTGCTCTTCGACGGCGCAGACATCGAGACCGAACTGGTCGGACGCCGCGAAGTGATGGCGGCCATCAACCAGGTCTACGATCGGGGCGGAGCCGGCGCTCTCGATTCGATTCTCGAAGATGCGGCGGACGACTTCGCTGCGGTCGCCAGCGAACTTTCTGCCGAGCCCGAGGATCTGCTCGACGCCGATGACGAGGCGCCGATCATCCGCCTGGTCGATTCACTCGTGCAGCAGGCGGTGAAGGAGCGGGCCAGCGATATCCACATCGAGCCCTTCGAGAAGGAGATCCGCGTCCGCTTCCGGGTCGACAACATGCTCTACGAACCGGTCAGCCCGCTGCCGAAGGCGTTGCTTCCTTCGGTCGTGTCGCGCATCAAGATCCTCGGCGGTCTCGATATCGCGGAGAAACGCCTTCCGCAGGATGGGCGGATCCGCCTCAAGATCGCCGGTCGCGATTACGACGTGCGCCTCTCGACCGTTCCCGTCGCCCACGGTGAGCGTCTGGTCCTTCGGCTCTTGCCGCGCACCACCGACATGCTCGATCTCGAGCACCTGGGCTTCGACAAGCAGAAGCTCGAGGTGTGGAACAGGCTCATCCAGCGCCCGAACGGCATCATCCTGGTGACAGGCCCGACCGGTAGTGGCAAGACCACCACCCTCTACGGCGCGCTCTCCCGCGTGAACCGCAACGATACGAATATCATCACCATCGACGATCCGGTCGAGATCCAGCTACCTGGCGTGGGCCAGATCGAGGTCAACCCGAAGATCGGCCTGACCTTCGCCAGCGCTCTCCGCACCGTGCTGCGCCAGGATCCGAATGTGGTGCTGGTCGGCGAGATCCGCGATCTCGAGACCGCAGAGATCGCGATCCAGGCCTCCCTCACAGGCCACCTGGTGTTCTCGACCCTGCATACCAACGATGCCCCGAGTGCCATTACCCGGCTCGTGGACATGGGCGTCGAGGCCTACCTGGTCGCTTCCTCGCTCTCGGCCGTACTCGCCCAGCGATTGGTCCGTGTGCTCTGCAAGGAATGTCGTGTCGCCTACGAGCCCACCCCCGAGGAGTTGGCCGAGGTCGGCATCCGTGCCAAGGACAAGCTCCAGATCTACCGCGCAGCCGGTTGCTCTCAGTGCCACGATACCGGCTATGCCGGGCGTGTCGGCATTTTCGAACTCATGATCGTGGACGACGCCATCCGCAACCTCGTAACCCAGAACGTCGACGCCAAGGCGATCAAACGCCTGGCGGCGCAGAGCGGCATGCAGACCCTGCGTGTCGACGGGGCCCGCAAGGTACTCGCCGGAGTGACCTCCCTGGAGGAGGTCGTGCGCGCCACGGAAGAAGAGGAAGGGATGGCCGCGGCCTGACCCTTCGGGAGGCCAGCGGCGTGCCGGTCTATCAATTCAAAGGCGTTACCGAAGGCGGCCGCGCGACGAAGGGATTCGTCGACGCGGATAGCGACCGGACCGCCCGCCAGAAGCTTCGCCGCGACGGCGTCTTCCTGACCGAGCTGCTGGAAAGCTCGGCGGCCGCGACACCCACGCGGACCCACAGCCAGGCCAGCACGCCCTCCAAGAGGACCGCTCTCTTCAAACGTGTCTCGGGCACCGACCTGGCCCTGGCGACCCGCCAACTCGCCACCTTGTTAGGTGCGGGTATTCCGCTGGTCGAATCCCTCGGAGCCCTGACCGAGCAGATCGAAAACGCGCGCTTGAAGAGCGTTTTCAGCATCGTTCGCGACCGGGTGAACGAAGGCGCCAGCCTGGCCGACGCGATGGCTTCCGCCGGCCCCTTCAACAATCTCTTCGTCAGCATGGTGCGCGCCGGCGAAACCGGTGGTGCCCTCGAAACCGTCCTCGACCGGTTGGCCGACTACCTGGAAGGCCAGGTGCGAACCGCCAACAAGGTCATTTCGATCTTGCTGTATCCGGCCGTGATGATGCTCGTCGCCGTCGCGGTGGTGATCGTCCTGGTCACGATCGTGCTGCCGCAGATCACCCAGCTGCTCGAGAGCCTCGACCGCGAACTGCCGATCTACACGAGAGCCGTGATCGGTCTCTCCGATTTCCTGCGCAGCTGGTGGTGGGCCGTGGGAATCGGGCTCGTCGGAGGCATCACCGCCCTTCGCGCCTTCATCGCCACCGAGAAGGGGCGTTACCGCTGGGACGGCTTCCTCCTGCGGATCCCGCTCTTCGGCAAGATCGTTCGCCAGCTCGCCATTTCACGCTTCACGCGCACCCTCTCAACACTGCTGGCCGGTGGCATTCCGATCGTGCGCTCTCTCGATATCTCGCGGCACGTGGCCGCCAACGCGGTGATCGGAGAGGCGGTCGAAGAAGCCCGCACCTCGATCACCGGCGGCGCTTCCATCGCCGCACCGCTGCGGGCCAGCGGCCACTTCCCTCCCCTCGTCACGCATATGGTCGACGTCGGAGAACGCAGCGGCGATCTCGCCGGAATGCTCGCCAAGGTGGCCGACACCTACGAGGAGCAGGTGGAGAACACGGTCACCCGCATCACCGCCTTGCTCGAGCCCCTTCTGATCCTGGTCATGGTCGGCGTGGTGTTGGTCATCATGCTCTCGACGCTCGTACCGCTGCTCGAGCTCACCAGCTCGATCCAATGAACCGCTAGAGGAGAACCTCCGATGTCCACCCCCGACCTCCACGACGTGCGCCGCCGCCGCTCCCGTCGCCAACGAGGCTTCTCGCTGATCGAGATCATGGCGGTGGTCGTGATCATGGCCTTGCTGATGGGCCTGGTCGGTACCGCCGTCTTCGATCGCATCAACGTCGCGCGCATCCAGACGACGAAGGTGCAGATCAAGACGATCGAATCGGCCCTGGCGTTCTATCAGATGGACACGGGGCGCTTTCCGACCAGCGAGCAAGGGCTGGGTGCCCTGATCACACGCCCGACGGCGGGTCCCGAGGCGCGGAACTACCGCCCTGGGGGCTACCTGTCGAGCAAGACCCTGCCCCTCGACGCCTGGGGTGAGGCCTTCCTGTATCAGTCGCCGGGGAACCACAACCCGGAACAGTTCGATATCTGGTCCCTCGGTGCCGACGGCCAGCCCGGCGGCTCCGACACGAACGGCGACATCGGCAACTGGGACGCCCAGGCAGGCTGATGCAACCGCGCCGCCCCCCTTCCGGCGGGTTCACCCTGATCGAGACGATCGCGGTGGTGCTGCTGATCGCGCTGGTGGCGGCCGCCGCGATTCCGAACCTCGGCTTGCGTTCGGGACGCGCGAGCCTGCAGGAAGCGGAATCCCTGGGAGCCCTGCTCGCGTTCGGGCGCCAGCGCGCAGTCATGACCGGCCGGCCCCAGCGGGTGATCCTGGATCTGGACGCCCAGCGCTACTGGCTCGAGAGCCTTGGAGCCACGGCAGGGGATACTGGCGAACCCGAAGAAGGCTGGGCGGAGGCCCGCGAACTACCCCTGGTTGCACCCCGCGGCGAGGAAACCCGCTACGCGCCCGCGGCGGGCCCCTCCGGCCGGCCGTATGCACCCGCACGTGGGGTCTGGCTCACCGCTGTCGAAACTTCCGAAGGCCGCATCGAGCGCGGCCAGATATCCGTACCCTTCGCCTGGGACGGCAGCAGCGAGGCCACGCAGGTCTGGATCGAAGCCGACGGCGGCAACAGGGTCCTCCTGAACCTTCCTCCCCTGGCCGATCGAATCGGAATCGAGCGCGTCGATGGTTAGGCGCGGCACACGAATGCGACGCGGCTTCACCTTGCTCGAAGTCATGGTCGCGATCATGGCACTGGGCATCGCGGTCACGATGCTGACCCGCACCGCGGTTGACGGCATGCGCCTCGAAGGGGACGCCTATCGTCGGCTCGGTGCATCCCGGGTGGCCGGCCAACTGATGGCCGACCTGGAGAGTGGAATGATCGGGGGAGTCGTACCCGAGGTGGGACAACGCGAACTCGAGGTCGAAGGTTTCGTCGTGGTCGTCGAGGCCAGCCCGGTCGAGCCCAGCGATCTGGGGATCGACTTGGGCGACAGGGACCGCGATTCCGGCCCGCTGACCGCCCTGGTCGGGGACGACCGCCAAAGCACGGGCCCACCTCTCCTCGAAATCCAGATCGCCGTGACCTGGCAGGAGGGCCTCTACACCCAGGAGGTGCGCCGCACCACGTTCAGCTTCGATGCGGCCAGTGTGGCATCCGATCTGCCAAGCGAAGAAGAAGCCGACGCAGACGACGCCGAGGACTTCGAGCCGTGATCCATCTCACCAGGCATTCCCCTCGCCCCCGCGTGACCGATCTCGCCGGATCCGGACGCCGGCTGCGCGATGAAGCCTTCACCCTCATCGAAATGATGTTCGTGATGCTCTTCACCGCCATCGTCATGACCCTCGCCATCAACTTCTACCTCCAGCTCTCCCGCCAGAGCGCAGCGGCGGTCGAGTTGACGGAAGACGACCGACGAGCGGCCCTCGTCCTGGACCGCATTGCCCGGGAACTCCAGGAGACGGTCCTGATCAAGAAGCCGGCAGAGGTCGACCCCCTGGCCCACCCCTGGTTCTTCCTCGCCGAAGCGAGCCGCGGGGGCGACGGGGCTGACCGATTGAAGTTCCAGACCCGCGCTCATCGCCCCCGATCGAATACAGCCCACGAATCGGATCTCGCCACGGTGGCATTCTTCACGGCGCCTAACGATGCCGGAGACGCGCTGGAGCTCCTGCGCTGGTCCCAGGCCCGCTTGCCCGAGAGCCTCGACGCCGCATTCCCGAGGCGCGACGATACAGGTGTCCAGGTGCTTGCCGAAGACGTCGCTTCGTTTGGCGTGCGCCTGCAGGACGAGAACGGCGAATGGAGCGAGCGCTGGGATTCGGCGATCGGCGTGGAGCACTCCAGCCAGCTACCGATCCAGATCGAACTGCGCCTGAGTCTCGCCGATCCGGACGCGGACCTGGCGGATTTCGGCGCCGAGCCCGAGCCCTTCCTTCGGCGGGTCGTACTGCCGATTCGCCCTCTCGATCTCGAACCGGAAGACGCAGAAGAGGCCGACGAAGAAGACGAGCCCTGCATCACCGTGGCCGAGTGCGAGGAGCTGAACCCCCAGGTCTTTGACGCAGCCGAAGCCGCGGATCCGATCGAGTACCAATCGCTCTTCGACAGCGTCGCGGAACAATGCTTCGACGAAGTGGCGAACTCGCTGGGAATCGACCCAGGCCTCGTCCAGGGATGCGAGTAATGCAAACCACCGGGAAACGTCGCGCCGGTCTCGCCCTTCTCGCGGTGATGTTCTTCATCCTGCTCGCCGTGAGCGGCATCGCCACGTTCTTGCGCCGCGCGACGATCGACGGAATGGTCGTCCGCAATCGCGATTTCAGCGCGCGCTCGGAGGTCCTGGCCCGGGGCGGAATCCGCCTGGCCACTGCGCTTCTGCTGCAAGATCGCCTGGACGAAACCGAGGCCGCCTTCCGGGCGGAAACCCGCCATGAGTTGTGGGCCCAGGTGGGCGCTTCACCTCTCCTCGTGAAGGACGGCGGCGAACTCCGGCTGCGCATCGAGGATGCCGGCGCCCGGTTGAACCTGAACGCACTGGTACAAGACGGCACGGTCCGAGACGAACTTGCAGAGGGCTTCCTCGTCGAGGTTCTGGATCGGGTCATCCAGGAAATCCCCGGTGGGGACGAAGAACGGAGCTACGACGCCGAGGAGCTGGCCCAGAACCTCCTCGACTATCTGGACGAGGACAACGTGGGAATCACCGGATCCCTCGAGGACGACTACTACCAACGTCAGGAGCCCTCCTATCGGGCCGCAAACCGGCCCCTGCTCTCGGTCGATGAACTCGGCCTGGTCCAGGGCTTCAGCGGCCCGCTGGTCGAGGCGCTTCGGCCCTACGTGTCGGTCTACCCCCTCACCGGGGGAGACGGCATCAACCCCAACACGGCCGCACCCTGGGTGCTTGCCCTGCTCTACCACGGCACCACCAGCGACTATCGGCTGGCCGTCGCCGACACCGTTCGCGACATCCTGGAGCTGCGGGAGGCCGGGGACGTCTTGTGTGAGAGTTCCGAGGGAAGCGAGTGCATCGCGGTCGGCGAAGCCATCGAAGGCGAGATCTTCCCGCCGCTCACGTTTCAGACCGATGTGTTTCGCGTCGAGGCCCGGGCCCGCTACGGTGATGTAGAACGCACCGTGACCGCCTGGCTCGATCGAAGTGATCCGGCCGAGCCGCACTGGCTCGCTTGGGACATCCGATGACCGGGAATCGAAGGGGGGATCCATGGCCAGGCGCATCCTGGGGCTCGACCTGGGAAGCCACGCAATCAAGGCCGTGGAGATGCGTCAGACGCTCCGCGACCTGGAGGTCGTGCAGCTTCGCACGCTCTCGCTCGATGATCCGTCGCCCTCGTTGGCGGTGGAGATTCGCGAGTTCCTCCAGCTCCACGATCTACCCACGAGTGGGGCTGTGGTGGCACTCGCCGGTGATCGCGTTTCGAGTCGCAGGCTCAGCTTTCCGTTCCGCGACAAACGCAAGATCGGGCCGGCCGTGCCCTTCGAACTGGAATCCCAGGTGCCCTTCGAACTGGACGACTTCGTCGTCGATTGGGAAGTCGTGGCAGACCAGCGCGAGCAGACGGAAGTCGCCGCGACCCTGGCGCCGCGTAGCGAAGTCACGTTGCTGCTCGACATGCTGCACGAGGCCGGGGTCGAAGTCCGCATCGTCGAGGCCGAAGGGCTCGTACTGGCGAACCTGGCGAGTGCCTTCGAGCTTCCCGGTCCGCGGCTCCTCGTCGACATCGGCCACCGCAAGACGACGCTATGCCTCTGTCTCGATGGCCACGGCATCGCCGCACGCACCCTGCCCGTTGGAGGTGAGGCCATCACCCGGGCCGTTGCAAAGGATCGGGGCCTCGGCGAGATCGAGGCCGAACGGCTCAAGATCGAGCAGGGCATCTTCGGTGGCGCCGGTCGACCCGAATGCCTCAAGGCGGTCGAAGTCATCGATCGCCTGGCCCGCGAGATGCTGCGCACCCTCGGCTCGGCAGAAGAACTTCTCGATCAGGCCGGAGACAACCTCCCGCCCCCGCAAATCGTCCTGATGGGCGGCTCGGCCCGCCTCCACGAGCTGGATCGCTACCTCTCCGAGCGCACGTCGGTGCAGGCCATACGGTTGCCCCTGCCCAAGGGTGAGATGGGTGCCGCCCTGCTGGCCGGCGGAGATCCGATGGTCTTCGGGCCGGCGACCGCCCTGGCATTGCGCGGCAGCGCCCAGGCCGTCTCGCGCATGAATTTCCGCAAGGACGAGTTCGCGAAGCGAGTCGACCTGCGGCAGGTGAGCCGCGATCTCCGGCCGACCGCGATGCTCGCAGGCCTTGCCCTGCTGCTTGGCGGTGCATCCCTGGGAACCGACGCGTTCCTCCAAGGCCAACGCGCCAAGCGCGCAGAGGTCGCGGCCCAGGAGATCTACAGCCAGATCCTGCCCGGTCCGGTACCGGGCAACCTGGTCGCCGCGATGCAGACGGCATTGCGCGACGCGGAAAAAGAAGCCGACACCTTGGGTGTCTTCGGCGGCCACCTCTCGGCCCTCGACATCCTTACGGAACTCTCCCAGCGTGTGCCTCCGGACCTGGGCGTGGTCTTCGAACAACTCTCGATCGATCGCCAGGTGATCCAGATCAAAGGACACCTGCCCGAGTACGGCGGGGTCGACCGGCTGGAGAAGGCCCTCACCCAAGCTCCGCTCTTCCGCTCTCTCACCGTCGGCGATATCACCGGCGATACCCGACGCGGCGGCACCACCTTCAGTGTGCGCATCTCACTCGCACCTCCGGAGAGCACGCAATGAAAGGCTTGTGGAACCGCCTGGTCGATGCCTGGGGCGAACTCAGCGCGCGCGAGCGCACGTTGGTTGGCGGCGCCGGTGTTGCCCTGGCCATCGCGCTCTTCTACCTGGCCATCATCGGCCCGGCGCTCGATTTCGCAGCCGACGCTCGGCAACGCGCCGTGGCTGCAGAAGAACAGCTCCGCGCCGTACAGGCCCTGCGCGCAAGATACGATTTGATCGACGCTCCGCTGCGCAAGGTTCGCGAGCGGATCAGCGGCGGTGCCCAGGGCGAGATCTTCACCACCCTCGAAGAGCTGGCCCGGGAGAGCGCGGTGAAGGTCGCGTCCATGGAGCCGCGCACCTCGTCGGCCAGCGATGCCTACGAAGAGACCAAGGTCCAGGTCGTGCTCAAGAGCCAGACCCTTGCGCAGGTCGTCAACTACCTGCACCGCATCGAATCCGCAGCCCAGCTGCTCTCGATCAAGACCCTGCGCATCCGCACCCGTGCGGACAAGCCGGAACTGCTGGATGTCACCTTCACGGTCTCGTCCTTCGAGCGCATCCAGTCGTGACTTCGGCCAGCCTTCCCGCCGAACGCGGCAGGCTGATGCGCGGCCTCGGGATCGGCTTGGGATGTCTGCTGCTGACCCTGGTCTTTGCAGCCCTCCAGTTCCCCTGGAATCGGCTCACGCCTTGGCTGGTCGGCCAGGTGGAGCAGGCCACCGGCGCTCGCATCGAGGTGGCTCAGCTCGGAAGCGGGTGGGCGATGGGTGGACCAGCTGCGGATCTGCAGGGGCTCGTGCTTCACATGCCCGGTGAAGCTCCCCTCGAGATCGATCGTCTGCGCGTACGCCCCGCCCTCTCGGCCTCCTGGTTCGACGGTGAGCCCGCCCTTGCGATCGACCTTTCGCTTGGCGAGGGGCAGGTGCGCGGAACGGTCTGGCCTGCGGGAGCCGCAGGGTTCTCCGGAAGCTTCGATGACATCTACACGGCCGACCTGCCCGGCGCGCTCGACCTCTCGAGCCTGCCGCTCGACGGCTCCTTGTCCGGCGATGCGGACGTGCGACACCTGGAAAATCGCTGGGCTGGCGATGTGTCGATCCTGGGGAGCGACGGCAGTCTGGTCCTTCCCGGGCTACCGATCGCCCTTCCCTTCGACGAGTTCTCGGCCGATTTCCGCCTGGAAGAGGAGACGGGGGTGGAACTCGACAGCGTTCGCTTCGAAGGCCCCATGGCCTCCTTCGATGGGGAGGGGACGGTGGCTCTCGACCCGGCCGGCCGGCCCGGCGCCCTGGATCTGGAGATCCGCGTCTGGGGCGTTGACCCGTCCCTGCGGGGGATGGCAGAAAGCCAGGGCTTCCGACTGGGCGCCAGCGGAGAAGCGGAGATCTCGTTGAGCGGCACGGCGAACGCGCCGCAGATCGACATTCACTGAGATCGATATTCACTGAGATCGAGATCCACTGGATCCGATCTCCGCTCACAGCCGAATCCGGGCTAGAGCCGATCAGGGGGTTCCGAAATCTCTCATATCCGTTTATCCTGATGGACGGATAAAGAGCCTTCCTCGTCCATCCGATCGGATCCCTGATGAGCAGCGACAACCTCCAGAAGGTCTTCAAGACCCTCTCTGACCCCACCCGGGTGCGCATCCTGGCGCTCCTCGCCCGGGAGGAGCTCGCCGTCCAGGAGCTGATGGAGGTGCTCGGAATGGCCCAATCGCGGGTCTCGCGGCACCTCGGGATCCTCCGCGAAGCCGGCCTGCTCTCGGACCGACGAGATGGCACGTTCGTCTTCTACCGTTTCGAAGAGCCGGAGGCCCCAGCCTGGCGGGACGCCTGGGGGCTCGTCGACCGAGCGCTCCGGGACGATCCGGCGGCGCGCAGGGACGGCCTCGCGGTCGCGCGGGTGCTGGAAGCCCGGGCGGCTCGGAGCCGTTCCTTCTTCGATTCGGTCGGGCCCGAATGGGACGCGTTGCGCAAGGTCTGGGGAGACGAGCTGTTGCGCGCCCGTGCGCTGACGCGGCTCGTTCCCAAGGGGCTTCGGGTGGTGGACGTCGGAACGGGAACAGGCGTTTTCGCGCTGGAGCTCGCCGAGGCGGGCCTCGATGTCATCGCCATCGATCACTCGGCAGCGATGCTCGAAGCGGCTCGCAGCAAATTCGACGAGCTGGGCTCCACGTCGATCGAGCTGCGCGTTGGTGACGCTTCCGACCTGCCCCTCGAGGATGGTGAAGTCGATGCGGCCTTCGCCCACATGGTGCTTCAATACCTGGCCTCGCCCGGCGAAGCCGTAGCCGAGATGGCACGTGTCACGGCGCCAGGAGGACGCGTGGTCGTGATCGACTTCGTGCGCCACGATCGCGAATGGATGCGCGAAGAGCTGGGTGTCCAGTGGCTCGGCTTCCCGCCGGAAGAAATCCAGACATCTCTCGAGGCCGCCGGTCTCGAGGACATCCGTGTCGATGTGCAGCCCGCAGCCTCCCGAGGCGCAGATCTCCCCGAGACCTTCATCGCGAGTGCTCAGCGTTCGCAGAGAAAGACTTCTCCGTGAGCCAACCCCAACACCACCTCCACCAGCTCATGAGCGAGCGCATCCTGATCAAGGATGGCGCGATGGGCACCATGATCCAGGGTCGCAATCTCAGCGAAGAGGATTTTCGTTCCGAGCGTTTTCGTGACCATCCGAATGAACTCAAGGGAAACAACGACCTGCTCGTGTTGACCCAGCCGGAGTTGATCATCGAACTCCACGAGGAATTCCTCGAAGCCGGCGCTGACGTTCTCGGAACCACGTCGTTCAATGCCACCTCGATCTCCCAGGCGGATTACGGCACGGAATCCCTCGCGGAGGAAATCAGTCGACGATCGGCGGAGCTGGCCAGAACCGCGGCCGACCGTTTCACGGCGCGAACACCGGACAAGCCCCGTTTCGTGGCCGGATCCATCGGCCCGACGAACAAGACGCTCTCGCTCTCCCCGGACGTGAACGATCCGGCCTTCCGGGCGATCACCTGGCAAGAGCTGCTCCTGGCCTATCGGGAGCAGGTAACGGGACTTCTCGACGGCGGTGTCGACCTGCTGGTCGTCGAAACCATCTTCGACACATTGAACGCCAAGGCTGCGCTCTTCGCGATCGAGGAGGTCTTCGAGGCGCGCGGTGGGCGTGTGCCCTTGATCATCTCCGTGGCGATCACCGATGCCAGCGGTCGGACGCTCTCGGGCCAGACCCTGGATGCCTTCTACCACTCGATTCGTCACGCGGACCCGTTGGCCGTCGGGCTCAATTGCTCACTCGGTGCGAGCGAAATGCGCGGCCATGTCGCGGCACTCGCGGCGATCGCCCGAAGCCCGGTGTCCTGCTACCCGAACGCAGGCTTGCCCAACGCCTTTGGCGAGTACGACGAGACACCGGAGGTCATGAGCGGCCTCCTGAAAGAGTTCGCCGAGAGCGGCTTTGTGAACCTGCTCGGCGGTTGCTGTGGCACCACACCGGAACACATCCGTGCGATCGCCGAGGCGGTGAAGGACATTTCTCCGCGGCCGATCCCGAAAACCGCCCCTCAGCTCACCGAGCTTTCCGGCCTGGAAACCCTGACGATTCGCCCCGACTCGAATTTCCAGATGATCGGCGAGCGCACGAACGTCACGGGCTCTGCCCGCTTTCGACGCCTGATCAAGAGCGAAGATCACGAGACCGCACTCGAGGTTGCGCTCGAGCAGGTGCGCGGCGGCGCGAACCTGCTCGATGTGAACATGGATGAGGGCCTGCTCGATTCGGTCGCGTGCATGCGCACCTTCCTCAACCTGATCGCCTCGGAGCCGGAGATCGCACGCATCCCTGTCGTGATCGACAGCTCGAAATGGGAAGTCCTCGAGACCGGTCTTCAATGCTGCCAGGGCAAGAGCGTCGTAAACTCGATTTCCCTGAAGGAAGGCGAGGAAGATTTCCTTCGCAAGGCGCGACTCATCCGACGCTACGGCGCCGCGGCCGTCGTCATGGCCTTCGACGAAACCGGCCAGGCGGATACGGCCGAGCGCAAGATCGCCATCTGCGAGCGCGCCTATCGTCTACTGACCCAGGAGGCGGATTTCCCGGCCGAAGACATCATCTTCGACCCGAACATCCTGGCCGTCGCCACCGGCATCGAAGAGCATGCGGAGTACGCCAAGGCGTTCATCGAAGCGACCCGGGAGATCAAGACCCGCTGCCCCGGAGCCCACGTCTCAGGCGGCGTCTCCAACCTGTCGTTCTCCTTCCGCGGCAACGATCGAGTACGCGAAGCCATTCACGGCGCTTTTCTCTACCACGCCATCCAGGCCGGTATGGATATGGGCATCGTGAACGCGGGCCAGCTGCAGCTCTACCAGGACATTCCGAAGGAGCTCCTCGAGCACGTGGAGGACATCCTGTTCAACCGACGCGAGGATGCCACCGAGCGCATGGTGGAATTTGCCGAGCAGGTCAGAGGCAAGGGGAAGAAGCGGGAGGTCGACCTCTCCTGGCGCGAGAGCAGCGTAGAGGAACGCCTCTCCTATGCCCTCGTCCACGGCGTGGTGGACTTCATCGTCGAAGATGCGGAGGAGGCCCGTCAGAAGCTTGGCCGCCCCCTGCTCGTCGTCGAAGGCCCGCTCATGGACGGCATGAATGTCGTGGGAGATCTATTCGGTGCGGGCAAGATGTTCTTGCCCCAGGTGGTGAAGAGCGCCCGCGCCATGAAGAAGGCAGTGGCCTACCTCGAACCCTTCATGGAGCAGGAAGACGGCGTGGCAGTGGCCAAGGGCAAGATCCTGATGGCCACCGTCAAGGGCGACGTTCACGACATCGGCAAGAACATCGTCGCCGTCGTGCTGCGCTGCAACAGCTACGAAGTGATCGACCTGGGCGTGATGGTGCCGGCCGACAAGATTCTCGATGCGGCCATTGCCGAAGGTGTCGACATCGTTGGGCTTTCGGGCTTGATCACCCCCTCGCTCGACGAAATGGTGAATGTTGCCAAGGAAATGGAGCGGCGCGGGATCGAACTTCCACTTCTGATCGGCGGCGCGACGACGAGCCGCCAACATACGGCGGTGAAGATCGCGCCGGGCTACAGCAAGAGCAGCGTGCACGTGAATGACGCGTCTCGGGCAGTCGGCGTCGTGGCCTCTCTTCTCGACGGGGAGAGGGCGATCGCGTATGACGAGGAGAACCGAGAAGAGCAATCGCGGCTGCGAGCGCTGTACGAAGGGCGCAAGCAGAAGCCTTTGCTCAGCTTGACGAAAGCCCGGGCCAAGACCAGCGCTCCCGAATGGCGGCAGGAAGACATCGCGACACCCGAGTTCTTCGGCCGCAAGGTGCTCGACGACGTACCGCTCGAAGAACTTCGCAGCTTCATCGACTGGACGTTCTTCTTCTCGGCCTGGGAGCTGAAGGGGCGCTTCCCAAAGATTCTGGAGCATCCGAAACAGGGCGAAGCCGCACGAGAGCTGTACGCCCATGCCAACGCCCTGCTCGATCGAATCCTCGAAGAAAAGCTGTTGCGCGCCCGAGGCGTCTACGGCTTCTGGCCTGCGGCCAGCGATGGGGATGACATCGTGCTCTACGAGAACGAGCAACGCGAAAAGGAGCAGTGCCGCTTCCCGATGCTTCGCCAGCAGCGCGGCAAGGAAGACGGCACCACCGCCTCCCTGGCCGATTACATCGCACCGCTTGGTAGCGGGGTCGAGGATTCGATCGGCGCGTTCGCCGTGACCGCGGGCCTCGGCACGGACGAGCTCGCGAAGGAATTCGAGGCAGCCGGCGACGACTACCAGGCCATCATGACCAAGGCTCTGGCGGATCGCCTGGCCGAGGCCTTTGCGGAGTGGCTCCACGCGAAAGCCCGACGGGAGTGGGGGTACGGCGCCGACGAGAATCTGGACAACGAGGCCTTGATCGCCGAACGCTACCGCGGCATCCGCCCTGCCTTTGGCTACCCGGCCTGCCCGGACCATAGTCCCAAACGAAAGCTCTTCGAATTGCTCCAGCCCGGCGAATTGGGGATCGAGCTGACGGAGAGCTTCGCGATGCACCCGGCGGCAAGCGTGAGCGGCCTCTACCTGGCCCACCCGAAGGCGCGCTACTTCAACGTGGGCCCGATCGGCCGGGACCAGGTCGCGGACTACGCGAATCGGCGTGGCCTTTCGGTCTCCGAGGCCGAGCGACACCTCGGACCGAGTCTTGCCTACGATCCCGAGTGAATTTTTCCGAATGCGAATGATGTTCCCCCGGCACGAAGACTCTTTCTGAGGGAAGCCGATGGCTGAGTTCCGACCCATTCAAGCGGTGGTCTTCGATGCCGCCGGCACCCTGATCCGGACCTGTGAACCGGTCGGGGACACCTACGCGCGCTTTGCCAGGGAATTCGAGGTCGAGCTACCTGCCGCGCGGGTAGAGGAGGCCTTCGGGCGGGTCATGGCCGCTGCACCGCCCAACGTCTACCCCGGTGAAGCCATGGCCCCGGCTGCCCTCCTGGAAAAGCGCTGGTGGTGGGAGCGCGTGCGCGAAACCTTCAGGGCGACCGACCAGATGGCGCGCTTCAGCGATTTCGACGCGTTCTTCGAGAAGTTGTGGGACCACTACGGAACCACCGCCGCCTGGGAACTCGCCCCGGGCGCTCGGGTCGCCTTGGAAGACCTCCATGAACGCCGCTATCTGCTGGGCCTGCTCTCGAACTTCGATCAGCGGTTGCGGCCGTTGCTCTGCGACCTCGGCATCCACGATCTCTTCGATGCAGTCACGCTCCCCGCAGATGCGGGTGCCGCCAAGCCGGAACGACTGATCTTCGACGTGTGCTTGAAGCGGCTCGGAGTCGCGAATCACCGCTGTGTGTACGTCGGCGACCGAGCCGACGAGGATCTCCGAGCTTCGAAAACCGCCGGCCTGCATCCGATCGACGTGGCTTCGCTTGCTACGCTCGCCGAGCTTCCGGCCCGGGTGGAGGCCCTCGAAAAGGATCTCTCATGAACCAACCCGTCGCGTTGTTTCGCGATCAATTCGGCATCGATGAACGCGCGATCGATCGGACCCTCGGAACCGCTCTCGAACGTTCTGTCGACCACGCCGATCTGTTCTTCGAGTACACGAGCCAGGACTCGGTCGTGCTCGAGGAAGGGATCGTCAAGAGTGGCGACCGCCACTTGATCCAGGGCGCCGGCGTGCGGGTCCAGACCGGCGAGCGGCAAGGCTACGCCCACTCGGATGAGATCACGGTAGAGAGTCTCGAACTGGCCGCAGGCACCGCCCGCGCCATCTCTGAACGCGGAAATGAAGGCGGGGCCGTGGCGATCGCAGGTAGCGGCGCACCGCCGAACGATCTGTACCCGGTGTCCATGAGTCCGACCGACGTACCGGTCGTCCAGAAGGTTGCGCTGCTCGGAGAGATCGACGCCTACGCGCGTGCCCAGGACCCCCGCATCCAACAGGTGATGGCTAGCGTGGTCAGCCAACTTCGGAACGTGATGATCGCCGCGAGCGATGGAACCTGGGTCGCCGACGTTCAACCTCTCGTGCGGCTCAACGTTCAGGTGATCGCCGAGGACGAGAACGGCCGGCGCGAGATCGGATACCAGGGTGCGGGCGGCCGGACGGCGCTCGACGCGTATCTCTCGCCGGAAGGCTGGAAGCCGGTCGCGGACGAGGCCGTGCGGCTTGCCCTCGTGAACCTCGACGCCGTGCCCTGCCCGGCCGGAACCCTCGATGTCGTTCTCGGCCCCGGCTGGCCGGGCATCCTCCTCCACGAAGCCGTGGGCCACGGCCTGGAGGGCGACTTCAACCGCAAGGGAACCTCCGCCTTCGCCGGCCGGATCGGCGAGCGGGTGGCTGCGCCTGGGGTCACCGTGGTCGATGACGGCACCCTTCCCGGCCGCCGCGGCTCGTTGAACGTCGACGACGAAGGCACCCCGACCTCCCGCACCGTACTGATCGAAGACGGCATCCTGCGCGGCTATTTGCACGATCGCATGAACGCCCGACTCATGGGCCACGCGCCCACCGGGAACGGCCGACGCGAGAGCTACGCCCACCTCCCGATGCCACGCATGACGAACACCTTCATGCTGGCCGGCGAAGAGAATCCGGAGGACATCGTCCGCTCCGTCGAGAACGGCCTGTACGCCGTGACCTTCGGCGGCGGCCAGGTCGACATCACCAACGGACGCTTCGTGTTCAGCGCCAGCGAGGCCTACAAGATCGAAAACGGACGGATCACCCAACCGGTCAAGGGCGCCACCTTGATCGGCAACGGCCCCGAGGTACTGACCCAGGTGAGCCATATCGGCCACGATCTCGAACTCGACCGGGGCGTTGGAACCTGCGGCAAGGATGGCCAGGGTGTCCCGGTAGGCGTCGGATTGCCGACGATCCGCGTGGATCAGTTGACGGTGGGAGGAACGGAAGGTTGAGCGCCGAGACCGCCCTCGACCACGCGCTAAGCGTGGCAAAGCGTGCCGGTGCTCATAGCGCCGACTCGGTGTGCATCGAAAGCGATTCCAGCGAGGTCCGCGTGCGCGGCGAGGAAATCGAGCACGTCAAGCAAGCCCGTGAACGAACGCTCGGCCTGCGCGTGTTCGTCGAAGGTGCGACCGGCATGCAGCAGGCCATCACATCCACGAGCGATCTCTCCGAGCGGGCCATCGAACGCCTCGCAGAAGACGGTGTTGCGCTGGCGCGGGAAACGGCGCCGGATCCGGATGCGGGATTGCCCCACGACGGCTTCGCAGGGATGCTGCCCGAACTCGACCTCCTGGTGGCCAAAGACCGGGAAGCCGGCATCGAACACCACGTAGAGGCGGCACGAGAGGCCGAGGCCGCAGCCCGCCAGGTGGACGAGAAGATCGTGAACTCCGAGGGCGCCGACGCGGGCTCGAGCTTTCGGCATGTGCACTACGCCAACAGCGCCGGCTTCGACGGCCAATACGAAAGCGCGACCCATTCGATCAGCTGCTCACCGATCGCGGCGGATGAGCAGGGCGCCATGCAGACCGACTACTGGTACACGGTCGCCCGCTCTCTCGCCGCCCTCGAGGCCCCGGCCGCCGTCGGCAAGCGCGCCGCCGAACGCGCGCTAGGCCAACTCGGCGCACGCCGGATCGCTACCGGGGAATACCCGGTGGTCTTCGACAGCCCGACCGCACGCAACCTCGTGGGAAGTCTCGTCGGCTGCCTCTCGGGCTACGCCGTCTACCGCAAGAGCTCCTTCCTGGCGGGTCGGCTCGGCGAAACCATCGCCTCGAGCGGCATCGCGGTGATCGACGACGGCGGGCTTCCCGCCGGACTTGGCAGCCGGCCCTTCGACGGCGAAGGCCAACCCACCCGCCGCAATGTCATCGTCGAGGGGGGCCGCCTGCGCTCCTATCTGCTCGACTGCTACTCCGCGCGCAAGCTCGGCCTGGCGAGCACGGGCAACGCCAGCCGCGGCGTGGGCAGCGCACCGAGCGTTGGCTCCACCAATCTCTGGCTCGAGCCCGGCGGCGCGGGAAGCCTCGACGACATTCTCGCCGATACTGGAAAAGGCCTTTTGGTAACAGGCATGTTCGGGCAGGGATTCAACCCTGTGACGGGCGATTTTTCCCGAGGGGCCAAAGGCTTCTGGATCGAAAACGGCAAACCCTCCTACCCGGTCGAAGAGATCACCATTGCGGGCAATCTTGGCGATATGCTGTGTGATGTGAATGCGATCGGAAATGAACTCCTATGGCTCGGCAACGTTGCGGCGCCACCCCTACGAATCGCTCGCATGACGATCGCAGGAGACGGATGACCAGTAACGCCCCCGTCATGCTCGGAATGGCTCTGCCGGATGTCGACGTCTGGTCGGAGCGGGTGACCGTGGCGCTGGGCCAGAACCCGAGCGTGTTCTCGGGGCCGGGCACGAACACCTACTTGATCGGCACCGGCCCCCGGCGCTTGCTCCTCGATCCGGGCCAGGGTTTCGAGGAGTACCTCCCCGTGCTCGAGCAGGCGATGGAGCGCTGCGGTTGCGAAGGCTTCCAGGAAATCGTCCTCACCCACGCTCACCCGGATCACATCGGAGGCGTGCATCAGGTGCTGAAGCACTTCGGCAATCTGAAGGTCTCGAAGAAGCCATGGCCCGGGGTCGACGAGTCCTACGGTCTCGAGCTCACGCCGATCGACGACGGATCCGTCATCAAGACGCAGGGAGCCACGCTTCGTGCGCTCCACACTCCGGGACATGCCCCCGACCATCTCTGCTTCATGATCGAAGAGGAGCGAGCACTGATCTCGGGCGACAACGTGCTGGGCGTGGGCACGACCGTGATTCCTGCGGAAACCGGGGATCTCACCCAGTACATGGCTTCACTCGAACGGCTTCGCGCCGAGCACCCGAGCTGCATCTACCCGGCCCATGGCCCGAAGATCGAAGATGGCAAGGCCAAGATCGATGAGTACATCGCCCATCGCCACGAAAGAGAGCGACAGATCGTGGCCGTTCTCGAGGACGGCGCCGCCCTCCCGATGGACATCGTGAAGATCGTCTACGTGAGCTACCCGGAGTCACTGCACCCGGCGGCTAGCCAATCCGTCACCCAGCACCTGATGAAGCTGGAGCGTGACGGACGAACCCGTCGAAATGGCGAAGACCCGGTCCTTGCCTCCTGGAGCCTCACATGACCCATCCGATCTTGCATCAGCTCGACAGCCAGGATCCCGCCCAGCGTCAAGCCGCTTGCCAATCAGCCGCAGGAGACCCCTCGGCCACGCTTCTCGCGGAGGCCCTCGGCACAGCCTTGGGCGATCCGGTGAAGGCGGTCGGCCGTGCCGCTTCCGACGCGTTGGTCGCGATCGCTCATCAGGCCGGCGATGAGGACGTACAGACCGCAGTGCGTGCCGCCTTGCATAGCCAGGATCCCGCACGCCGCTGGCGCGCCGCCTTCACCTCCGCGCGCCTCGAGCCTTCGAGCCCGCGTCTGCTGCCGGCGCTGGTCGAAGCATTCGCCTGCGCGGATGGAGACGTTCGTTGGGCCGCGGCCAAGGTGATGGTCGATATGGGGCATCGGCACGGCGAAGTGCTGCCCGTTCTCATGGGTCTCGTTCGAACGAGCGAAAGCCCGGGGGTTCGTCGCATGGCCACCTTCACCTTGCGCGAACTCGCACCGGACCGTCCCGAGGCCGCCGAAATACTCCTCGAGGCCGCGGGTGATACGGATCTCGGCGTGCGCCGGGCCGCCTTCACCGCCATGGCATCGCTGGTCGAACCGCCGCCCCAGGTGGCCGAGTGCCTCCTCACGACACTGCGCGCCGATAGCGACCCGCCGGCACGCCGATTGGCCGCCCTCGCCCTCGGCGAGATCGGCGCCCAGGATTCCGCTCGTATTCCTCCGCACACGAGCGAAGAACTCGAGCAGGCAAGAGGCGCCTGCCAGGCCGACCCGGAACTCCTCAGGGCGATCGAGCGTGCCCTTGCACGGCTCGAGGCTGGCCGCCCTCGCCCGTGAGCCCGCCTTCGAAATCTGCCTTCTATCGGGAGGCCCGGCGCAGCGTAACCGGGCCCCTGGCCGGCGTGCGGGTCGTCGAGCTGACCACGACCTGGGCCGGACCGATGTGCGGTTGCCTGCTCGGCGATTTCGGAGCCGATGTCATCAAGGTCGAGCACCCCGCCGGAGAGGTTGCGCGCAGCCTGCCTCCCTTCCTCCCGGGGACGGATCCGCCGGTTTCGTTCATGCAAGCGACGTTGAACCGCAACAAGCGAAGCCTCACCCTCGATCTGCATCATTCCGAGGGCCGCGATGTCTTCCGCCGGCTGGTCGCCTCGGCCGACATCCTGGTCGAGAACTTTCGCCCAGGAGTCCTCGATGACTGGGGCCTCGGCTGGAACGAGCTGCGCGCCATGAAACACGATCTCATCCTGGTCTCGATCAGCGGCTTCGGCCAGTTCGGTCGAAACCACCAGCGCGCCGGTTACGACCCTCTGGCCCAGGCCGCGAGTGGTTTCATGTCCCTGAACGGAGATCCGGACGGCGAGCCCGTGAAATCGCCGACCTTCATGGGAGACGATCTGGGAGGCCTGCACGGCGCCCTGGCGGCCATGGCCGCGCTGCACCACAGGAACCAGACGGGCGAAGGCCAGCATGTCGATGTCGCGCTGCTCGATACCATGTTGTTCCAATCCACGGGTTATCTGACCCTGGGCGCGATGGGTGCAGAGCTTCCGCGCCTCGGCAATTCGTTCCGGGTCGCTGCACCTGCGAACACCTACGCGTGCACCGACGGCCAGGTCATGGCCGGCATCCTCGTCGATGCCCATTGGAAGCGCCTCGCCTACTTGATCGATCGGCCTGAGCTCGCCGACGATCCTCGCTATGCCACGACCGCCGCTCGCCTCGAGCGCAGAAACACCGTCGATGGGTTGATGGCCGCCTGGTGTGCCGCGCGTACGTGCGAGGAAGCCGAAGCTGCCTTCCACGCCCAGGGCCTGCCGATGGCCAAGGTACGAACCTATGCGGAAGCGGCTCGTGACCCACACATCGGCGACCGGGACATGTTGCAATCCACGACCGTCGAAGGGAACGAGCGAATCCCGGTGGTGGGGCCCGCTGCAAAATTCTCGCTGACGCCCACCCAGGTACGGGAAGGCGCACCCGCCCTTGGCGCCGATACGGATGAAATCCTGGACGAACTCGGTTTCGAGCCCGACGAGCGGAAGACGCTGCGCGGAAAGGGAATCGTCTAGCCAGGATGGCAGCGTTCCCCGGGGCCTGACCCCCTACGAGATCGGAGATCGGCCATGGCATTCCGAAAGAAGAAGACGCTCACCGGGCTCGCTCGAACCTGTGGTTGAGCGGCCAAGATTGGTCCGGCGGCTCTGTCGGACGCGCTCAGCGGGCTGACGCCACCGTCGGACCCGAACCTGTTGGTCGGCATCGAAACGGCCGACGACGCCGCGGTGTACCGGCTCTCGGACGAACTCGCGATCATCAGCACGGTCGATTTCATCACCCCGCCAGTCGATGACCCCTACTGGTTCGGTCTGATCGCGGCTGCCAATTCGATTTCCGATATCTATTCGATGGGTGGCCGGCCGATGACCGCCCTGAACCTCGTCATGTTCCCGATCGTGCAGCTCGACGCGGGCCTGCTGAGGGAAATCCTGCGCGGCGGCAACGACAAGGCGGCTGAGGCCGGAGCCTGTCTCGTTGGCGGTCATTCGGTCGAAGACGAGGAGCCCAAATACGGTCTCAGCGTCAACGGCACAGTCCACCCGGACCGGATCATCACCAATGCCGGCTCCAGGCCGGGGGACGCACTCGTCCTCACCAAGCCGCTCGGCACCGGCGTGTTGTTCAACGCGGTACGTTCCGGCCGGTTCGACTTTGCGGAGCTCGAGCGAGAGGTCCTGCCGGCGGTCGCCTCTCTCAACGGATCAGCGATGGAGATCGCCCTGGGCTTCGACCTTCATGCGTGCACGGACGTGACCGGGTTCGGCATCGCCGGACACCTCCTCGAAATCGCCCGTGGTTCCGGGAGTCGATTGCGTCTCGACTTCGCAAGCCTGCCGGTCTACCCGGGGGCACTCGAGATGTACCAGCGAGGGGAGACCACCGGGAGCAACGTTGCCAACCGGGCCATGGTCGAGGCGTCCATGACAATGCGAGCAGATGTTTCCCGCAAGCACGAGGAGATCCTCTTCGACCCCCAGACCTCGGGTGGGCTTCTACTCTCGGTCCCCGGGCACGAAGCAGACGATCTCGTGAGTGCTCTTCGGGCCGCGGGCGTGGCGGCGGCCGTGCGCGTCGCCGAGGTCGAAGAGGGGCCGCCGGCGCTCGAAGTCGTCTGAATCCGAGAATGGTCTTCGCCTTCGAAGGTCTCATGGGAATGAGGGACCTTCCTCGGTTTTTTCTGGACCACCGCGCAGCCCTCGACCCTACCAGGTTGATCAGCCCTTGAGGGTTTCTCGCCACACATCACTGCACACCGTAGTTTGAATCTCGTTCATCGGGATTCCCGCACCTACACCACCGGCGATCGTGGATTCGGTCGAGACCTTGCGCCCGCAGCTTCGCCCGAACTACACTCGCGTTTCGCCCGCGTGTAGTTCGTAGCGAGGTCGCTCGGCGCACACTCGCGGGGGCAAGGTTCTATACAGGAGGGGTACTGCATGAATCGTCGAGTCTTCATCAAGCAAGCCGCCATGCGGACTGCGCTGGCAGCCGCAGGATCATCGCTGGCGCTGAAAGCCCTCGCCGAAGACAAGAAGAGCCCGGGAGGCGCCCGGGAGATGAAGATCAAGCCCGCCATGAAGCGGGCACTCCCAGGCATCCAGCAGGGTCCTGGGATGATCAAGATCTCGCCCAGAAACGGCCAGCCGTTCAATGTGACGGCGGAGCAGAAGGCCGCCTTCGACGGACTTCCGGCCAATCTCAAGGGCAAGCTTCGCACGCCGAGAGCCAACGAGACCAGCAAGATGCTGACGGCTGCGCAGTTGCGCGAGCTGGGCAGCGCCTACGAGACCATCGCGAAACTCGACCCGGGCGCAGCGGCCTCGACCACCATGTGTCCCTGGTAGACGGCCACGACGCGGTCCCACCCGGCGGTTCATCCGTCGATCGGGTTTCCTCGACAAACCTGAGGCGGCCGAAGCGCGCCTCAGGTTTGTCGGTTTCTTGGGAGCCTCAGCGCGCCAGAACCTGGCTGGGCAGTGCGCCTCCCGCAGCGTCGACGATCAGCGGAGCTCGCGTCGTCGCTTTGGGATGGATCAGGGCCAGCGGAACAGAGGTCGTCCGCAACAGGTGAACGAGGTAGTCCCAGGCTACGAGCGACTGGGTCGGGAGCGCGGAATGCTTTCCGTTCGCCACGACATCGAGCCATGCAGGTTGACCCAGCACCTCGTGGACCTCCAGGTGATAGAGCCCGGCGAGCGCACGCGCCGTTCCCAGCTTGCGAAGTAGCTCCCGACTCTCGACCGGCTCCAGCAGCCACACGCCATCCCGGGCCCACACACGCCCGAACGAGAGCTGCTCCGCGGCCTCCTGCTCCACGAGCTGCGGAACCAGGTCTGCGGCCCGCGCGTAGCGGGCCGATGCCAACTCCAAGGCAAGTAGCGGCGTAGTCTCCACATCGAGCAGCGCGGAGTGAAAGCTGACCGACTCCCCCGGCGACACCTCAGCCGGATCTCGCTCGGTCTCCTGGAGTCGCACCAGTCGGTTGTCGACCCGATGGAGCGGCGGCCGCAGCGCCTGGCCGTCGCTCACCTGCGGTTCCGAAAAGAGCGGGCGGGAGACCATGCAGACGGCACTCCGCTCGGAAGCCCGCCGCGGGCTGGGATCGACGAACTGGTGGCGCGAGCCCCGTTCGTCGATCCAGCTCACCAGAGCGGCGCCGGGCTCGGCAGTCGGCGGCACGAACGGAAGATCGGCGCCTTCCCCGCCGCCGATCTCGGCGACCCAGTCGAAGAACTCCTCCGCCTCGACACGAATCGCGGCAGGAGAGCGCTGTCGGAGGCGGTAGGGATAGGGCAGGAGAACCGGATGGATCCAGTCCTCGTCGGGCTCGAAGAGTAGGCGGCGCTCGCGCAACCCAGCCCGGTGCTGCACGAAATCTTGCCGGAACTGCTGCGAGCATTCCTGCGCGACGGACTGTTCCTCGGGCAGGTAGCGACTGACCCACCAGGCGTGTGGGTCCTCGCCCCAGATCTCCTCGCCCACCGATTCACGCAGCAGGGCCTCGGTCGCAGTCAGAAAGCCCTGGATGGCTTCGAAGTGCCAGGGCTCTGCCTCTACCTGATTCGCCAGCTCGCGGAGCTGCTCGACTATCTCTGCGTGGTACCGCTCCACCCGCGGATCGGACTGGATGCGAACGCGCTCATCCAGGTAGCTCCAGGGCCGCGTACCCGCTGCCAGGGGCATGGGTTCGAGGTCTCGCCAGTGCCGCTCGATCCAGGCCAGGTCGGGCTCGACGCAGATGCGCTCCCGATCGCGCACGACAGCGATGCTCTCCTCGGAACTCGTCGCCTCGAAGCGGCCGAAGCCAACCCCCACCCAGGCCTGGCGCGGTGCCAACCGGCCCACGCCCGCCAGGGCGTAGCCAACACAGGTGCGCGCCGCTTGAACCGTGGCCCGACCGGCCCGCCGGTACGTCGGCGCCAGCTCTTGCGCACCATGCCCATCGGCGACGAACAGGCGCGCTGCGAGACGCGCCTGGCGCCACGACAGAAGGCTCGGGAAGTCGGTCCGGGCCAGTGCTTCCAGGAACGAGATCATCTCATCGAGAGGTGGAGACTTCTCCGCGCGGCTTCCATCCAGCAGGGAGTGTGCTTCGCCCACCCAATCTTGAATCTCGTACAGCAGACGATCGTCGGCCTCCTCGGCCAGCCGACGGGTGCTGCGCACGGCCTTCAGGCTCGGCGGGCGATCGACACGGGGCTTCTGAAACCAGGCGGCCACGCGCAATGCATCCCGGCTCCAGGCGTCGCGGCGCATGGCCTCGCTGTTGGGTTGTTCCAGTAGCCGGCGCCGCCGCTCCAGCAGCTGGCGCATGCTTGCGATCTCGTCCGACACAGGAAGTAGTTCGGCCAACCGGGGCCGCGCGATCCAGCCGTACCGGAAGTGCAGCGCCTTCATTCGAGGTTGCGCAACACCCGTGTGGCCACCCAGGTCTGGCTCTCGATCAGGCAGGTCGTGATGAAGTCGCTAGACCACACGATGGTGGGGATATCCGACGGCTCGAAGTGCGCGTCCAGATAGGGGCCACAGGGTTTCACGTGGTCGAGATCGTGCTCGCGATGAGTGCGAAGCGTCTCCAGACCGATGTTCCCGAGAGAGCGTTCGAAGCGTTCCATCTCGTCGAGCTCCACCACCAGGAATGACTCCAGGAAGAAGCGCAGCACCATCAGCAGATGCGGGTTGCCGCGCTCGACCTGCCAACGGAAATACCCCAGCAACGCCGCCGTGGCAGGTGACGGGGGAAACTTCGCCAACGCTGCCTCACCGGCTTCGACACTCCCGTACTGTGCGCATACATCCTTGTAGAACACCCGATCATGTCCCAGCTCTTCGTCGATGTGGGCGCTCCAGAAGCGCGCACTCTCGATGTCGCCGCGGGTGTCGAGGGCCTGGACGGCAGCCAGGATCAACCGGGTCGTCTCGCACATCCGCCAGTACGACTCGATCAACGACTGCCGCGCCCACTCGCGCGCCGCGGGCTCCGCGAGCAGGAGTGCGTGCTGCGCCGGAGGGATCTGCTCGTCCCAGCGCAGGATTTCCTGAAACGCATCACGAAAGTGCGAAATCGTGGCGCTCGATACCGCATGTGACATGTCCGTGCCCTCCTGGAACCCATAGCGAATGACGCTCAGCCGTGCCTGCCGCCCAGTGCAAGGGAAGGAATGTCGCGAAGGAGAGCGATCGCGTATGATGGGCGTCCACTGCACGAGGCAGGATCGTGAAGATCGTTCGCGTCCAGCATGAAGAGCCCTTGCGACTAGGCGTGTTCCACGCCGCCGACGGGAACGATGGCGCCCTCGATATCCCGCTGGTCAACGACTGGCTCCAACTCGGCCTGGAAGTCCGACACATTCCTTCCCTCAAGGAGCAGACCGAGTTCTTCTTCGCCCTGCGGAACCTGCGGCGTGATCTCGAACGCCGCGACCTGGTCGAGGCCTGGTTCTTCCTTCACAAGCCCCCGGGCCTACGCCTGCGTTTCAAGGCCGATGGCCCGCCCGAAGCGCTGATCGAGACACTGCTGCTCGCGCAGGGCCAGTGGAAGTGGTCGTGGCTCGGAGCACGCGTATTCGACTCCTATTTCGAGCAGCGCGAGCTCCTTTCCGGGGCCTTCCAAGACGACGTGAACCGTCTGTTGACCGCGGCTTCCGACGCCTACATGGAGGCCCTGATCTCGGGCTCCCGCTGTACGGCCGGTCGTTGGTCGGAGTTCAGCATCGCCTTCCTCGATTGCCATCTGAACGATCGCTGGCTGGTGTGGGAGGCGCTGGGGCGCTTCGCGCGTCTGCGCGGCACGCCGCTCGAAGGAGCTTCCGCACAGCGCGATCAGCCCGCTGCCACACTCTGCGACCCATCAGACTTCGAGGCCCTGCTGCCGCTGCTGGCGGCGCCGCGCAGCGCCGGATTCGAGGCCAGCACGACACTGCTGCAATGTCTCAACTACATCTACAACCTATGGGCACTCGACCTCCCGACCCAGCAACAGATCCTTGCCGAGGCACGGGAGGCGTGCCGTCCGGAGCTGACGAGAACATGAAGCGAGTCGCCGATTTCCTGGACATTTCGGTCGAGTGGACAGATGGCACCCCCTACGGATCGACCCTCTCGGGCCGACTTCAGGATTTCGTAGCAGGCTCCCTCTATCCCGAGACGACCCAGGCCGTGGCCGCGCTCATGCTCGACCCCGCCCGCCGTGCAGAGCGCCTGTCGGTACGGGAGACGGCCGACTCGGTGCTACGCGAGCGCCGATCGGAACCACACCAGGCGGTTCTGGCCGACACCTCCTTCTGGCACCCGAAGGAAGACGACATCGCGCCGGCCTGGGCCCACCTGCGCTCCACTGTCGGGACGGGCCTGGCGAGCGTGCCGCTGGACCGCGTCGGTTGCGACGCGCTGCGGACGCTCTTGCGCGGCGAGGGAGATGCGGGGGGGCCGGCGCTCCAGCGCTTCGTCGAGGAGCTCGAGCCCGCCATCGCTGCCACGGGCTTCGAGCGCGTCGTTCACGGCGGTGGCAAGAAATCCGGCGAGCCGCTCTATGTGGGGCACGCCTGCATCAGCTGGTCCGACGGCGACCTGCGCGTCTGGACGGATCCGTTCTTCTGCCCCAAGGCACCGCGCTACCCGAACCACTACCAGCCGCTCAGCCCACTGGACTTCCCGGAGGAGCGCCACGTCATCCTCATCACGCATACGCACGCCGACCATTTCGCGCCGGGCTGCCTCTTCCAGTTCCCGGCCGACTCGATCTTCATCGTGCCCGACGTCCCCGAGGAATCGTTGCTCTCGATCAACGTGCGCAGGCGCCTCGAACAGCTGGAGTTCCACGACGTGCGCACCCTGCAGTGGGGGGAGAGCCTCGAGCTCGGGAGCTTCGAGATCACGGCGCTTCCCTTCTACGGCGAGCAGCCGCTGGGCTGGGGAAGCGAGGCGGGCCTGTCCGACTTCAACCGTGGAAACGTCTACGCGCTGCGTGCCGGCGGATCGACGAGCCTGCTGCTGGCGGATTCCGGATCGGATCCCCGCATGTCGATCGAGGAGTACACGCGGGCGCTACGTCGCGAAGTCGGCCGCGTCGACTACTTCTTCGCCAACCACCGGCGCTGGAATCTCTACCCCCCACAGTTCCTGCCTTCGTCGGTCCCGCAATACCTGTGCTTCGTTCCCGACGAGGAGCTGGCCAGGCAACAGCGCCTGATGCTCGAGCCCCAGGAGTTCCTGCGAGCGGCGGAGGTGCTCGAGGCGCGCTACGCGATTCCCTACGCCATGGGTGGGGCGCATTGGTTCGAGGAGCGGGGTCTCGGCTTCGATCCCCTGAAGAAGCAGCAACGACCCACGGACTTCGACGCCGATACGCGCGAGCTACTGAATTCCGCGCCGCCCGAACTCGGGCTCACCAGCGACTTCGAGTTGCGCTTTCTGTTGGCGGGCCAGCACCTGACTGAGAACGGGACGCTGGAGTGGCGGGAGGGCCTCCGGCAGCCATCGACATCCGACGCTTTTCGGCCGGCGGGCCGCAGCAGCGACCCGGAGTGCTTTGCCTTCAGCGGACCGGGCCTCGACGCCGAGCTGCTGGGCGACCTCGCCAGTCTGACGACACTCGACACGGGAGCCTTCCTGGTCGCGGGCCCCGGCTTCAGCGAGCTCTACACCTCGCCGAGCGGCAAGGGCGACTTCCTTCGCGAGATGCTGGCCCGCCTCTTGGAGGGGGCATCCGTCACCGTCGTTCGATCGCGACCAGCGCTCTCGGCAGCACCTTTCGGTACCGACAAGGACTGGTACTCCCTGTTCCGCAGACTTCACCTCCAGACCTTCGTCCGCATGCGCGAGGGTGACGTTGTCGCCGGTCACTTGCGAAGGATCGCGCGCAGGCCTCCCTTCCGCGACCTGCCGTACGAGCTATCGGACGGCATCGGCCGCTTGTTGGCCGAACGGCCACCGGCGCAGCCGCACACACCCCAGGGCCCGGGCCTGCCACCCGAGCAGACGAAGCGCTGGAAGCAGATCCCCATCCCCTGGCCCTCCCGGGCGGACGCCCTGCGAGAACGCTTCGAACCCGTCGAGATGACCCTGGCGCTCGTGCTCGGGAAACTCATCCACAACTCCTACATCGGCTGCCTCACTCTGGGGACTGCGATCGATGCCGAGGACGAAGGGGCCTGGTTCGATTCGATCCTCTCGCAAGACAAAGCGTGATCCGTGAAAGCGACCCTGATCTACCCGCCGTGCGGCGATCCGCGAGGACCCCAGCTGGCGCTTCCCTCGCTGGCAGCGGCCCTGCGCGGTTCCGGTGTCCAGGTCGACCTGCTCGATCTCAACGTGTTGGGCTTCGAAGCATTGCTACAGCCAGATCTTCTGGAACAGGCCGTGCGACGTCTGCGCGATTCCCTGGGTACACGCCTCGACTGGAGCGAGCCGCGTAGCCGCATGGCGCTCCTGGGGGAATCCCTGCTTCAGAATGTGCCCGATTCCTTCACGACACTTCGCAGCCCTGAGCACTTCTACGATGCCAACGATCACTCCAGCGCCCGCGCGATCCTGGAATCCGGACTGGCCCTGACGTGCATGGCCGACCCTCGCGGCGTCGCCTGCGCCTTCTTCCCGGCCCGCTACGGCGTGCCGGGCGTCGACCCGCAGAAGCTCTCCCACCTGATCGACGTGACCGCGGACCCCGCCGCAAATCTCTTCGCCGAGCATTGGGAGCAGGACGTATTCCCGGGTCTCGAAGCAGTGCCGCCAGACCTGGTAGGGATCAGCATCACCAACCGCCAGCAGATCCTACCGGGCCTGATGCTGGCGCGGGGGCTGCGCCAGCGCGGCCACTTCGTCGTCATTGGGGGAACGGTCTACTCCAAGTTCGCCGACGCCCTGGCCAGGCGGCCCGCGTTCTTCGAGGCCTTCGCCGACGCGGTGGTCGTCTACGAAGGAGAGACGGCCCTGCTAGCCCTGTTGGACCAACTCGCTGGCTCCCGAGAGTTCGAGAACGTCCCCAACCTGCTCTTCCAACGTGGGGATTCGGTACAGGCGACGATCGCTCACGTAGAAGACGTGCGAAGCCTGCCAACACCCGACTTCTCGGGCTTGCCTCTGGCTTCGTACCTGGTGCCGGAGCCCGTGCTTCCGATCCTTGCCGGCAAGGGGTGTTACTACAACCGCTGCCGCTTCTGCGACATCGCCGCGATCAATCGCGTCAGTCGCAAGGCTTACCGGGTGCGGGAGGCCGAGCAGATCGCGGCGGACGTGCGCGCGCTGGCCGCGCGCTTCGGTTGCCGCAATTTCGTGATCACCGATGAGGCGCTCTCGCCCAAGCTCCTCGTCAAGCTCGCGGACGCGCTGGGAACGGATGGCGATCATTCGTTCACGGGCTACGCGAGGCTGGAGCCGGGCTTCACGCCGGAGGTCTTCGAGCGTCTTCACGAGATGGGGATGCGCAAGCTCTTTTTCGGCCTCGAGTCCGGCTGCCAGCAAACCCTCGACCACATGGACAAGGGAACGCGGATTGCCGACGCCCCCACCATCTTGAAACACTGTCGCCAGGCTGGAATCGACTTCCATCTCTTCTCCATCATCGGATTTCCCGAGGAAGACGAAGCGGCGGCGCGAAAGACCTTCGCGTTCCTGGTCGACAACCAGGAAATCATCGACCACCCCGGTAACTCGTTCGACATGCACGCCTTCGGCCTCGAATTCCGGACCTCCTATTGTGATGAGCGGGCGAAGCTCGGCGTGGAGATCGCAGCCGAAGCCCTGGAGAAAGACTTCGTCATCGGCATCGCTCCGCAGGATTGGACCAACACCCGGGGGCTCGCCAACGAAGACGTCCGTCGCCTGATCGAGGAGGAGTTCTACCCGGCCCTGCGGGCGATCTTCGAGCGTCATCACAACACTGCTGCCCACCTCTGGCCCGGCTTCGAGGAGTACTCGGTTCTCTATGGCCGCCACTACCACGGGCGCCCCTTCCCCTTCACCACCAGCCTGCCAGACACCGGAGACCCGAGCCGCGTCCGACTGCGCTGGAACCCTCTGCTGGACCTGCGGCTCGAGGGAGAGGAAGTGGGGCTCGAGGGGCAGGAAGTGCGCATCACTGGGCCCAGCGCGAGCTTCAGCATGAACCCGACGCTCTTCGATCTACTGGGAGACGGTCTCCCCCGCAACGTCGACGAGTTTCTATCAGCGTGGCTGGGAGAGATGCCCGAACCGGCACGGGAGGAAAGCGAACGCATGTTCCGGCAGCTCGCTCAGCGCTGCATCGGGATGGGCTTCCTCCAGGTCGAACTCGCGGATGTGAAGGATGAGGGACGGACGTTTCAGAACGTGCGGGGAATGGGCTCGGGGAAGTAGGGATTGAGGTCCGGATCGCTCCCGTGTTTCAAGCGGTAGACGTGACGGTAGGCCGAGAAGCCGGCCATCGTCCCCTCGTAAAGAGCTTTGATCACCGAAGAAGGAGGCCCCGTCACGTCCCCCGCGGCGAAGAGTCCCCCCATGTTGGTACACATCTCCCGGTCTACCTGGATGTAACCATTCTTCTCGAGCGCAATACCGCTGGCGGCGACGAAGCCGGTAGAAGCGCAGTGAAGCTCGTAGGAGTTGAAGTCCACCAGCAGGACATCGCCCCGGAGTTCGGTCGGGGCGGCGTTCGAACCGCTGCGAACGGTGACGACGACATCGGTGCCGTCGCTCCCCACTGCATCGACAGTCCCGGCCACGTCTTGCGCGAGCACCTCGTCCGGAGCGCTGGCCTCGACGATGCAGCAGATTTCCAGGCCCGTCTCCAGCGCCCGAAAGATCTGCGCAGTGGCCAATGCCATTCGGCTGCCGCAGAGGATCACCCGACGATGCTCGGTGTGCGCGTCGAGTCGACCGAGAATGCCTGCACCCACCTCGAGATCCGTGAACCAGTAGAGCCGACCTCCGTCGTGGAGCATCTTCTCCGTGTGGAAGGACCGCTTCAGGCCCGTCGTCACCACCACGCTCGACGCCTCGTGGGCAGCCTTCCGACACACCACCCGCGTGTGTTCTCCGGGCTCGAGTGCCACCACCTCATCTCGAATGATCTCCACCTCGTACTCGCGGCAGGCATCCTCCAGAGCCTTGATGTCCCGTTTCGTGAAGTAGCTGTTCGGAGCAAAGGTCTGCGGAGGGCGCCAGAGCGCCAGGCCGCCAAGAAGCTCGGAGGCCTCGATCAGCCCCACCCGTTGCCGCTCGACCCGGGTGGTTCCCAACCACGCCGCGCGTACGGCGGAGGCGAGACCGGCGGGTCCGCCGCCGATCACGAGCGTGTCGAGCGAGGTCAAGGGCGCTTCCTCCCGGTGGTGTTCCGCGTCGGAATCATCCGCCGCTCCGAGCCAGGATCTGCTCCCGCTCGGCGTTCAGGCCCAGACCGACATCCGGCTCGCTAACCAGCGACAGGTATCTGCCCTCGTACAACGCCACGAGCCTGCGGTCCACCAGCTCCTCCAGCAGCGCCCGGTTCGTCTCGCGGATCGACTCCACCCGCGACGGGGCGCGGACGCTCTCCATGGCCTCGACCTGCACATCGGTCAGCAGGTGCCACGGAGCCCGGGCGATTGGACGCTTGTCCTGGACCAGTACCCATCCGCCGTCCAGGGGCCAGGCCTCCAGGCAAGGGGGGTCCCCTTGAACTTGCCAGGAATCGGTCCAGCGAGCGAGCACCTCGTCGAAGCGGCGCACCAGGTCGGGATCACGTGTGAATCCGGTCTCGTAATCTGCATCGAAGTTGCAGGCGACCTGGTCTGCCAGCTTGCCAAATAGTTCCGTGTAGACCGCGAAGGGGCGCACGTTCTCGATTTTCCAGCGAGCCGGATCGCCGTGGTACGGGCTGAAACGCGAGACGTGGATCGGGCCCCAGCGCACGGGCGCACGCAGGTGCTCGATGAGCGGAATGAGCTCGATCATCGCCTCGTAATCTTCGCGGGCCTCGCCGGGGAACGCAGTGAGGAAGTTCCAGATTACCTCGATGCCCCGGGACCTCGCGTTCCGCAGCAGGGCGACATTCTCGAGGGCACTGACGCCCTTGTCCATGAGGCCGAGGACGTGACTTGACAGCGACTCGATGCCGGGCTGTACCTCAGTGACGCCGGCGCGGACGAAAGTGTCGAGCTCGGCCTCCTTCAAGTTGGACTTCACCTCGTAGGCCACTGAGCAGTCGATGCCCCGCTCGATCAGCAGCGGCAGCACGTTCTTCGAAAAATGCGGTGCCATGATGGCGTCGCTGGCGCGCGTCGCGCGAACGCCGTAGCGCTCTATCAGCGACTCGATGGAGGTCACGATCTTCTCGGGCGATCGCACGCGGTAGCGCGTGCCAGGGGTGATGTAGCCGCAGAACTTGCAGGTGAGCTTGTCGGCCCACCAGCAACCGCGCGACGACTCGAAGAGCAGGTTGGCGGGACCTGCGTCGGCCACCGGGTCGTAGGCCCGGTGCAGTTCGAGTTCCGCGAAGTAGGAGTCGTAGTCCGGCTCGGCCACGAGATCGAGGTCGGCAACCGGCGCACAGCTCACGATGCGGCGCTCTGGAAGCTCGCCGGTCTCGAGGTACGTGCGGCAGAACTCCGGGAACCGGAGATCCGCCTCGCCGGAGAACGCGAAATCGAAGGCCTCGGTAGTTGCCAGGATCCCGCTGCCCATGGGTTCGGTGGCGTTGGTCCCTCCCAGAACGGTCACCACCTCCGGGCGCAACCTCTTGACCTCCCTGGCGATGGCGATGCTGGCCAAGGTCTGCTGGCCCATGGCACTCAGGCCCACGATTCGAGGAGACCCGGCCAACACACGCTCCACCGTTTCGGAGATGAAGCCCGGCACTGCCTCGGCACAACTCGACACCTCGGCCTCGGAGAGCGGCTCCCAGGGCAACGCAATCGTTCCGAGTCCTGAAGCCTGTGAGAGAAACTCGAGGACGCGGGGTTGCTCGTCGGCGCGTTCCGGATAGGCCGCAGCCAGGAAAATCGCCTCCCCCAGCAGCTTCCACGGCGGCGAGGCGGCAATCCGGCCACAGAACTCGAAGCCCACCTTTGCTGCGAAGGCGACGTTGGCTTCCACGACCCGGGTGGGAACGCCCGCCTGCACGCAGGCAGGGGCGAGGACACTCGTTCCCAGTGGTGGCATGTTCGGGTGCAGCACCGGCGGAACCACGAGAACCACCGCTTCCGTTCCCTTGCGGATTGGGGAAACCTTCGCCATCGCGCCTCGACCTCGGGACCCCCGCGCGAGGGCGGCCTCGCGATCGACGGCAACACAGTTAGGTTCCGAGACATTCTGGACCGTGGCCACCGCGATGGCAACCACCATCGGGCATCTGACATACTTTGAGCCTCACCACCGGAAACCGAGAGCCACGATTCATGAAGATCCTGGGGCAGGACTACCGACAAGCGAAGTCGCATAGGGTTTCGGGATCACATCGAAGCTGTCGGCCCGACAAGACGCTGGCGGCCTTCGCGCCATTCATGCCAAAGCTGGGCATCACTAGACTCGCCAATGTCACCGGCCTCGATTGCATCGGCATTCCGGTCTATATGGCCATCCGGCCGAACTCGCGATCCCTCGCGGTCTCCCAGGGCAAAGGCATCGATCGCGATCACGCCAAGGTCTCCGCGCTGATGGAGTCGGTCGAAAACTGGCATGCCGAATGGATCGAACTTCCGGTTCGGATCGGATCGTATCGAGAGATGAGCGCGGTCGGGCCGACGATCGATGTAACCCGACTCCCATTGCGCTCCGGGGGCCAGTTGCTGCCGGGAAACCCGGCGCCCTGGGTCGAGGGCTACGATCTGATTCGGGAGCAGCCGGTGTGGGTGCCATACGAATACGTGACCATGAACACGCTCCTTTCCCACAGCATGAAACTGACCTTCTTCAACAGCTCGAACGGGTTGGCCTCGGGAAATCATCTATTGGAGGCGACCCTTCACGGCCTACTCGAGGTCATCGAGCGGGATGCACAGGACGTGTGGGGACGCGAGACGGAAGCGGCACGACAGCAGAGGAGAATCGACCTGGACAGCGTCGACGACCCCGAGTGCAAGAAGCTGATCGCCTGTTTCGAGCGAGCCGAGGTCGACGTCGCGGTTCGGGATTTGACATCGAGCCTGGGCTTCGCCACTTATGAGTGTGTCATCGCTGAATCGAATCCACGATCCTCATGGCGCGGCCTGGGAGTCTTCCACGGCTGGGGCTGCCATCTCTCGCCCGCAGTAGCACTCTCACGCGCACTCTGCGAGGCAGCTCAGAGCCGGCTCACCATCATCTCCGGTAGCCGGGACGACAACCCGGCACACATCTACGATCTTCAGAATGACCCGCAGCGAACACAGACGTTGCACGAAACCTTCTTCACGAGCCCCGGAACGCTGGCCTTCGGGGAGCATGAGGACGTTTCCAGCGAGAGCTTCGAGGAGGACATCGCAGTGGTCCTCGATGCCCTGCGCAAAGCGGACCACGGGAATGCGATCATCGTCGACCTCACACACAGCGATCTGGGCATTCCCGTCGCCAAAGTGATCGTGCCGGGGCTGGGGGTTGGACCGCATCGGCACAACGCTGCGGAAACAGGGGCGGATCCCCGGACGTCTAAGGTTTCGCCTTGAGTGTCGTCGTCTTTCTCGGACCGAGCCTGCCTCTGAAAGAGGCCCGTTCCCTGCTGGATGCGGACTACCGCGCACCCGCCCGGGCGGGAGACGTCTACGCAGCGAGCCTTGGAGACCCGCAAGCGATCGGCATCATCGACGGCCTGTTCGAAGCCGTCCCCGCGGTCTGGCACAAGGAGATCCTGCACGCGCTCGCCAAGGGAATCCCTGTCTACGGCGCCTCGAGCATGGGCGCTCTCAGGGCGGCGGAGCTTCATACCTTCGGCATGCGCGGAGTGGGCCGGATCTTCGAAGGCTTCGTCGCAGGAGAACTCGAGGACGACGACGAAGTCGCGCTCGTTCATGCTCCTGAGATCGGGAAGTACCAGTCGATATCGGAACCAATGGCGAATATTCGCGAGGGGCTTCAAAGGGCCCGTGCATCGGATCTCATCTCACAGCACACCCACGACCTGCTCCTGGGCATCGCAAAGGCCCAGTTCTACCCCGATCGTTCCTGGCCGAAGCTCGACGAACTGGGGATCGAGGCCGGCGCTGCCACAGAAGAAATGGAGCGACTGGTCGACTTCGTACGACAAGAGAGGCCTGATCAAAAGGGGGAAGATGCGCGCAAATTGCTCCGCCGCATGGCGAAAGATGGTGCGGATGGGTTCCGGCCATTTGAACCGGACTTCGAGCTCGAGCGTTCGATCTTCTTTCACCGACTCGCCGAGACGACCGAGCAGAGGCTGGCGGCTGATCCCAGATCCGATCCAGCAACCGGAACACCGCTCCGTCCCTGGCCCCAGAGGTGATTGACCTCGAGCAACAGATCTCCCGCGCGCTCGACCGTGTCGTCGTGTCCGCCTACGGTCGCCGTAGCCACAGATCCCCCAGAGATTGGTCACAACTGAGGCTTCTCGGGCCTCAGAGGCCGCTGTAGAGTAGCCCGGGGCAGTCGCCTACCCCGGGCCCTCGCCAGATCCGGACAAGGAGATTTCCACCATCCGGCTCCTCCGTGAATGAGTCTTGTGGCTACGTACCCCAGAGCGAGACCATGATCCGGGGTCTGGGG
>JAAETT010000359.1 GCA_024228115.1 bacterium | reverse complement strand
CACCTATCTTATTTTACTTCTATTATTCTTCGTTATTGCTTTATTGCTACTTTAGCATTTATATTGGAATTGATGGATTATTTAGAGATTATGGATTATGGGTTATTGGGTATGGGATGTTTATAATGCAATGCATATTAATAAAAACGTTATTCTCTATTCTCCATTATTATATTTATGTTTATGATTCGTTTATATTATGTTTTTATATAAAGATGTAGTAAAGATTAGATAATGATTAATTTCGAGTTATTTATTTTAATGATCTTTTTTAAATATCTCTGCATTATGTGATAAATCCTATACAATGCAATGATCACATGTTTATTATGCATTCTATATATCTTTATTATAAATATAATAATCTTAATAAAAACAATAGTAGAAGATAGAGAAAACAGATTTAATATCCTCAACGAATGCTATCTCAATTAATAACATCTATGCAGATCTTGAAAAGATGATAAAAGAATCATTATTAAAATAGAACTGATCGTAATATTATAGATAGATAAATAATTATATGATAGGTATACATGATTTAGAGATAATTAAATTTTCATTACACTATGATAGGTATTTAATTTATTAATGCAGAACATGATTAACAAATATAATGCAATGCATATTAATAAAAACGTTATTCTCTATTCTCTAACGTTATTCCTATGATATAATATAGCTTTCATGGTTTATTTAGTTTTTGATGCTAAGATAAATTCTTCGTTTATTATTCTTTACTTTATTTATTTAT
>JAAETT010000358.1 GCA_024228115.1 bacterium | reverse complement strand
GGGCTCCAAGGTCATCGGATTGCCGCGTGTCGGTGGTCTCCACCACCGATATCGCTGGTGCGAAGCCGCCTGATGACCCGATTCCACATCCGCGATCAGGCCGTCAGACGACACGGATGAATATTGAGAACAGACAGGGGTGTGAATCGGAGCGGGAGAACCGCCCTGCGGATTTGGTCAAGCGGTTCCACGAGCAGTTCGGGCGAGAAACAAGGGAGCCGACCAAGAAAGAGCTTCGGGCCGCGGCACACATCCTAGCCACCCACGGGCCCCGAAAGTGCCGGTTCATCCTAGAGTTCGCAATTCAGGATGCGCGAAGGACTGGGTTTCGGATGCGCCACTTCGGAGCGATCATCAGCTACGTAGACGATGCGATAGCGGAGTGGCGTCGAGCGAACCATCGCCAGAGCAGCAACAACGCAGCGCGTGCTCGAGAGAAAGAGGCGCGCCTTCGGGAGCGCTACCAAGAGTGGCGGGAAGAACGGATCAAGGATCTAGTGGAGCAAGCTTCTCCAACGCAACTTGGTTCACTCCGTCGGAGGGCGGAGTTGCTAGTTCGCGAGAGGTATTCGGGCGAACCGATCGGCGGCCGCGATACGCTGGTCCGACTGGCGATCCAATCGCAGCTCGCGTCACAGGCATCTCTGCCCAGTTTTGACGAATGGCACGCCGCTCAGGGATCAGACCGTCAAGCGACCCGTGCCATTTCCTCGTGACCCGAGTCAGTAGCTTTTCCTTCACTCAGACCTTCAGCTTACCCGTCACGACCTCTTGAATCACCTGGCTCCTCAGTCGCCGCCGAGCCAGATCTGTCGATGCCCGGACAGCCGCTTCCGCGTATTCGTGCACTGCGGGCTCGAAGGTCTCCGTGTTGTCCTTTCTCTTCGCCTTGTTGACCTTTTCACGGAACGTCTTCAGGCGCTTGATGGCTGCAGGCATCCTCTTGGAGGAGGGAACCTGGTCGTCGGTACGCAGCCAGGCGCTAGCCAAGAACAGGGAGTAGAACTCCGTCTTGCTTCGCCACCCCCTCAGCTCATCACCCGCTAGGCGGAGTGATAGTCGGCGGGTCTTCAGGAACTGGTCGCGCCAATGATCACGGTCCGGGAAGTCGTCGTCGTAGTCAACGTAGAACTCCTCAAGCCCCTGTTTCTTGTCAAGTGGGCCGGACATCATCGAGACAAGTAGCTCGGAGATGAACTCCACGTCCGCCATCCGCCTGATCTGAGAAGGCGTGACGACCTTGTGCTCCACCCACCAGTCGTCGTCGGCAAGGGCCTCGACCAGCGAAATGAATTCGCCCTGGAACTGGGAGTGACGGAGCTCCTGATCATTGAGGCTGGACTGGCTCGCGTTGAGCCTGCGGAACATGTCGCGAACTTCGGCGTCAGTTGCGCCTTCGAGTTCACGAACAATCAGCTTGAATGCAAAGAAAGCCTTCTTCTGGTCCGGGGAGAGATCGTCCCAGGTGGTGCCGGCCCACCGTGGAGTCACGTCGTCACCAAGGAGCTCGAGATCGTTCGAGTAGAAGCGGATGATCGAACGAAGCCGCTGCTGCCCGTCTACCACCTCGAGGACGGTCTCGCCAACCGCGGAAGTGGCAGTCCTAACGAAGATCTCGGGAACGGGGAGGTCGTTCAGGATCGAATCGATCAGATAGGAGGCTTGGGAGTCGCTCCAGACCGCCTTGCGCTGAAAGACCGGCGAAAGGTCCAATGCCTTGTCGTCATGGTATTTCTTGACCCATGAGATGGGGTGATTGGTGGCAGACGGGTTCATTAGAACTCCCTCCTCAGCGCGCTGATGCTCCAGACGAGGTACTCGCGGAGATCGATCTGGCGCCGGTACAGCCGGATTGAGACGGGGTACCCGCGAAACTCCTTGGAACGCCGGATGGCATTGACGAGCTGCCGGAGGTCCCTTGACGCCTCCGTGCGAGCGGGAATTGACTTCTGCTCGATGCGTCCCCAGTAGACGTTCCCCCGCGTGCGTATGTCGATGCGATCGCCCTGGCGGTCGTGCCCGACCAAATCGTTCCAGGCCGACTCGAAGAGCCGGGCATCGACAAGCGCAAGATCTAGGTCCGACGCCCGCCCGGGGCCCCCGAACTCTCGAAACGCCCTGCCGGCCTTTTCGGGATGCATGCTGACGCCGGTGGCTGCGCTCCCGACCACATGGAGCCGACTCCTTCGAGGGAAGCCACATCCGGACAGGAGCCCACGCGACCACGTTCCGAAGGTCAGGCCCAGCCTACTGGAGATCCACGGCTCGCTCGAGACAATGCGGTCGGCGAGCTCCGAGTTGGATTGCTCCATCAGCGAACCAATGTCGCTCATTGCAGGGGGTCGTTCCAATCGTAGTGGTTGGTTGCATGAACGAAACGCCCTCCGGTGAGGGTGCCTCTTAGCTTGCCACAAAGCCAGCTAGAGGGAGTACAGCTGGACCGCGGGTCGCTGAATTCAGCGTGTGCAGAGCGAATACGCCGGAGAATCTTCCCTAGGAATTCCGTTGGTTCTACCGCGCACACGCGGATATTCTTGATTCCTTCGCATTGACGGGCACTTGCGCAGGGCGTAAGCCGGATGATGCGATGCCTGCTCGTGAGCCGCTCAATCTCGATGACCGCCTGGCCCTTCGGCCCAAGGAGGCGGCCCGCGCACTCGGCATGAGCGAGCGGAAGTTCCGGGAGATTCAGAGCGAGCTCCCGCGAGTGAGGCTCGGCGGGGTCATTCTGTTCCCGAAGCGGGCGCTGGAGGCGTGGTTGGAGGCGCAGGCAGCCACTGGGGTGGCCTCCGAGAACGAAGCTCTAGACACCGTCCTTGGCGCGATTTCGGGGGTCCGGCGGCGATGATGCCCACCACCCAGCGAAGAGGTGATCCCGCGGGGCACATGTGCTTCGATCCGATCTTCCCCCACGGAGCGAGGGCGAGTTGATGGCGGCGAAGGTCCGCTGGATGCGCGGAGCCTGGTGGGTTGTGACCCACCACGAAGGCCAGCGAAGCCAGAAGCGCTTCGGTCCCAGCAAGACCGACCAGCGCGCCGCCCGAGATCTGGCCCGGAAGATCGACGCCGCTCTGACGCTCGGGCTTCACCCTGGAGTCCGACCCGCAGGGCCCGAGCGGATGACAGTCGCCGAGCTCTCCGCCAGCTGGCTCGAGAGGGAGATCAACCTACCTCGCCGGAGGGGGCTCGACGGCGCGGTGGCACCGAAGACAGCGAAGCTCCACGAGTACCACCTCGAACGCCGCATCCTGCCGGCCCTTGGCAGCAAGGACCTTCGAGCGGTTCGCGTGGCCGACGTCCAGGCGCTCTACGACCGCTGCCTCGAGCACCAGCCACCCATCAGCGTCCGCACGATCGAGATGACCCTGAATACGCTCAGTCAGATCCTCTCCTACGCCGAGGCGCAGGAGCTTCTCGACTCGAACCCGGTCGTCCGCTGGAAGCGGGTCAGAGGCCGGCGACGGAGTGGGGGAGTGAAGCCCGTTGGCCGCGAGAACGTGCTCACTTCAGCCGAGCTTCGAGCGCTTCTCGATGCCGCGCACGCAACACAGCCGCGCTTCTATCCGTTCGTCGTCTTCCTGGCCGACACCGGAGTCCGCATCGGCGAGGCCTCCGCCCTCCGCTGGCTCGATGTCGACCTGAAGCGCGGCACGGCGGGGATCCTACGGAGCTTCTCCGATGGCAAGGAACTCACCGACACCAAGACCGGGCGCGAGCGAACGGTCGAGCTGTCGCGTCGCGTCCGAGATCTCCTCGCCGGATCTCCACGCGCCATCGACCCCGAAGCCTTGGTGTTCCCGAGCCGAGGCGGGACCTTCATCGACCCGCACAACTTCCGAACACGCGTCTTTAGGCCGCTCGTGAAGGACGTGCTCGGTGAAGACCGTCGTCTCACCCCCCACGGGCTCCGGCACACCTTCGCAACACTGCACCTCGCGAAGGGCACGCCCATCAAGTGGATCCAGAACATGGGCGGCTGGGCGAGCGCAAAGCTGCTGCTCGACCTCTACGGCCACTTCCTGCCGACGGAGTCCACTGGCTTCGCAGACGCGATCAGCGACGGCGCCAGACGGCGCTATACGGCGCTGGCCGAAAACAGCGCGACACCAGGAGGTGTCGCCAAGTCCAAAAAAGGGAGGAAGTCCAAGCGGTTGACTGGCGCCCCGGGCAGGACTCGAACCTGCGACCCGCTGCTTAGAAGGCAGCCGCTCCATCCGACCCGCCTGCGCGACACCCTGAGACGGCGAGCCCTCCGGCTCTTCAGCTTCGAGCCATGCGACCACGATGATATCGATTTGGCACAGTTGTTGAAGTAGCCACGCGTCGATGGGCCGAAGAGTGAGGAACCGGAACCCGACCCCTGCGCGCCGCCTTTGGCCCCTCGGATTGGCTGCCTTTGGTCTTCTGGTCACGGCCAAAGCGCACCTGGCGGGCGTGCGATTCAACTGGACTGCGTCGGCACCGACCGGCTTCTACCTTGAGCGCCCCCTCAAGCTCGCTCGCGGCGAGCTGGTGCTTCTCTGCCTTCCGCCCAGTGTCGAGACGCTCGGCCGGCGGCGGGGTTACCTCCCGGCAGGCGAGTGCCATGGCCGCAGCAGCCCTGCTCTCAAGCGGCTGGTCGGGCTGCCTGGGGACACGATCGCGCTCGATGAGTCCTTCCTGGCGGTCAATGGAGCAGTGCTCCTCCAGGCGCCAATCCAAGAGTTTGACAGCTCGGGTCGGCCTCTTGCGCACGCCCCGTTCGGAGCTCGTGTCTTGCCTCCCGGCCAAGTCTGGGTCCAGGGGGTCAACACCGCCAGAAGCTGGGACAGCCGTTACTTCGGTCCAATCCCGATCGAGAGCCTCGTGGCCAGCGTGCGCCCGCTGCTGGCCATCAACCCGGAGCACCGGTGACCGCGCGTCGGCAGCGCCCGGGACGAGTTCGAACCGATTCGAACAAGGCGCCCGAGAACGCTCATCACCGCGAGCAGCAGAGCAGGCGGGAACCGTCCGTGCCCACTTCGCCGCCTGGTGAGGTAGCGAACCGTGAAGCCCCGCCGTCCGCCCGCCTCAGACCTTCGACCATCCGGCGCGAAGTGGGCGGCGCTGCTTCGCTGCGCCGCGTCTCCAGCAGCCTCTCAGGCGGCAGGCGCCAGAGGGCGGGCATGCGGGGATCGCGTGTCTCCTCGTTCGCCCGGGGCAGCAGCCAGCAACGCAGCCTGGTGAAGGTCTCATTCACACCGACGGGGAAACCGGGCCGCTGGCGTGCGCACGGCCACTATCTGAGCCGCGCTGGGGCTCAGAGTGATGACGACCGGGGTGTTGGCTTCGACGCAGAGAGCAACAACGTCTACCTACCGGACCGCTTCGACGGCTGGCAGAAAGCCGGCGACCGAAGGCTCTGGAAGATGGTCGTCTCCCCGGAAGCCGGCGACCGGGTCGACCTCCAGGCTCACACCCGGTCGCTCGTTGCACAGATGGAAGAAGACCTGGGAACCAAGCTCGAGTGGACGGCCATCGACCACCACGACACCGACCACCCCCACGTCCACATCACGATCCGCGGGGTAGACGAACGCGGCCGATGGCTGCAGCTACCGAGAGACTACGTCCGACACGGAATCCGCGGCCGAAGCCAGGAGCTCTTGACCCGGTCTCTCGGCCCTCGTCTCGATCTGGATCGTCGGCAGGCGCGCGAGCGGGCCGTGCACGCTCCCCGTGTCACGGAGATCGATCGATCGCTGCGGCGACAGGCACGAAGCGACGGAGTCGTCGATTTCTCTGGCCCTGTGCCGGTGCATCCGGCAGCGCAGGAGCGCCGCCTCCAGGACCTGCGGAGATTCGCGTACCTCGACGACCTGGGCCTTGCCGAACGTGTGGATGACCGGTCGTGGCGGATTTCCGATCGGCTCGAAGCCGGGCTCCGACAGATCCAGGTATCCGGGGACATCCAGAAGAGTCTTGCGAGTGCCGGAATTGGAATTTCGGACCGGCATTCGCCGGTCGCTCTGACGAGCCTGGAACCCGGAACACAGTTCCGAGGCCGCGTTGCCGGTGCGGCGTTCGACGAGGCGAAGGACCAGCCCTTCCTGATCGTCGAAGGCGCGGATGGAAAACGTCACGCGATCCCCCAGTCTCCATCGATTCAGAACCTGCGCGGCCTGGGTCACCTAAGACCGGGCCAGGTCGTGACGGTTCGCGCCTGGGGTGAGCCAGGCTCCGCGGAAGTCGGGATCCGCGAGCACGGCACGCTCCGGAGCCTCCGACAAGTCGACTCGGCATCCACCCCGCTGGACCTCGATGCGATCACCACCATCCGGCAGACCGGCAGCCCCCCTGGCCCGCAGGAACGCCAGGGATTCGCGCGGCGCTGGTGGGAAGCCGTCCGCGCTCGGGTCCCGCTTCTGGAGCGCGCGGGAATGATCCGTGGCATCGGAAAAGGGCAGGATCACGAGGCCTTCGAGGCCGTACGAGGAGCCGAACAGATGGTGGAAGCCAGGATGACGCAGCGCGAGCGCACGCCGCTCGCCTTGGAGGAACTGAAGAACAGGCACGGCAAGCCCCTACGCATGGCAGAGCCAGTTGCTGGCCGCGTCCACCGCGGGCAACTGGTTGGCTATGGCGAAGACACGGAGGGGAACCGGCACGCCGTGCTCGACACCGGCCGAGAGCTGACCGCAATTCGCACCGAGGAGAGCGCCGAACTTGGACACGACGTTCGCGCCCGGGCTCTTCAGGCCGCCGAGGAGGAGCGCGAGCAGCGCCGCGTTCGGTGGGTTCTGGACGATCTCGAGCACAACCGCCAGCACGACCGGGGCCGGTGAGTTCGAGAACGAACGAGTACCTGCAGCTCGTGCCGGCCGGCCCTGAAGTGCCATACTGAAGATCCCCCGCGATGACCGGTCTTCCGCAGCTGGAAGCCGGACATGCAACCCAAGACCCTCTACCGCCTTCCCACGAGCGGCGAACGAAACACGGCCGCCGGCATCTTCGTCGGCTCCACTTTCGCGATCGTGGGCTCTCTCGTATTGCTCCTCTGGACGGTGACCCAGTGGGCAGCTTGGAAGCTTGGTTTCCAGACCGGCCTCGGCACGCCGCTCTTCGCGCCCGGCCAAACCGAACAGCTGTGGTTCGGGGCCCTGGCAATCGTCGCCATTGGAGCAGCGATCGCCGCCCTCGCCTTCCCACGGACGCGGTCCTGGTCGCTTGGCTGCCTGCTCGCAGCCGTCCTGGCCGGAGCGAGTTGGCTCGGCCCCCTGTATGCGCCCTGGGATTTCTTCCGCTGGGAGCTTCGCTTTGGCCACGTCCCCGGAACGGAGGCGGTATGGCAGACGGGGCACTGGCTGATCGGCGTCCCGGCACACTTCGTCTTCGTGGTGGGCATTGCGCTCGCAGTGCACCGAGCCCGCAAGATCGGCGGCCATACCGATAGCCACGGCTCGGCACGCTGGGCCGACGCAGGCGACATCGCATCGACCGGGCTTGTCGTCGACGCGGGCGTCTACGTGGGCGCCATCCAGCGCCGCGGCAAGCTGGAGCCACTTCGCCACGACGGCCCGGAGCACGTCCTCGGGTTCGCACCTTCGCGGTCGGGAAAGGGCGTCGGATGGGTCATCCCCACTCTCCTCTCCTGGCCGCACTCCGTGCTCGTGAATGACATCAAGGGAGAGAACTGGGCGCTCACGGCTGGTTGGCGCCAGCACCAACTCGGCAGCAAATGTCTCCGCTTCGACCCGACCTGCGAGGATGGATCCGCCGCCCGGTACAACCCGCTCCTCGAGGTCCGTCGGGGGCCCCATGAAATCCGCGACGTCCAGAACATCGCCGACCTCCTGGTGGATCCTGACGGAGACGGTGCGAAGGACCACTGGGACCTGACGGCCCAGGAGGTACTCAGTGGTGCGATCCTCCACGTGCTCTATGCGGGGCCGGACAAGAGCCTCCGCGGCTGCCTGGACCTGCTCACCGATCCGCACCGCGCCGTCGACGAAGTGCTCAACGAGATGCTCTCGACGAGGCACGATCCATCCCTCGAGCGTGGCTGGGTCGATCCGAAGGACGGGAAGCGAACGGCCACTCATCCTGCAGTCGCACGAGCGGCGCGGTCGCTTCTCAACAAGTCGGACAACGAGCGCTCCAGCGTCCTCTCATCCGCCACGAAGTTCCTGACCCTCTACCACGACGACCTGGTCGCCGCGAACACAGCCTGCTCCGACTTCTGCATCAGCGATCTGATGCACCAGGAGCGACCGGTAAGCTTGTACCTGACCGTGCCGCCGTCGGACCTGAGTCGAACTCGGCCGCTACTTCGGCTGCTGATCAACCAGATCGGAAGACGCCTGACCGAGCGAATGGAATTCCGCAATGGAGTTCCAGCGCCGAGCTATCGGCATCGCCTTCTTCTCATGCTCGACGAGTTTCCGAGCCTCGGAAGGCTCGACTTCTTCCAGACCCAGCTCGCGTACCTGGCCGGCTATGGAATCAAGGCCTACCTGATCGCGCAGGACCTCTCGCAGCTCTATGCCGCCTACGGCCGCGACGAGAGCATCGTCTCGAACTGTCCGATCCGCGTCGCCTATGCCCCCAACAAGATCGAGACAGCGCGCCTGCTCTCGGACATGGCCGGCGCCATGACCGTCCACAAGGAGACCCGAACCTACACCGGCAACCGCCTCAACCCGGTGCTGATGCACGTCATGGCGTCGGAACAGGAATCGCAGCGACCCCTCCTGGCCCCCGACGAAGCCATGCGGCTTCCCGACGACACGAGCCTCATCTTCGTGGCGGGTGCGCAGCCGATTCTGGGGACGAAGTTCCGGTACTTCCGCGATCCCGCGCTGGCTGAGTGTGCCCGCATCCCGGCACCTCTGCAGTCGGATCGGCTGCCGGGGCCGCAGCCGGACCTGTGGGTCCCCTCGGCAAGTGGGGCTGCCGGGGAAGCAGCGAAGCAACCCGATTTGGAGTCCGAAATGGGTAGGGAGGCGCCTCCCCCGTCGGCATCCCCTGGAGGCTCGGGAGACGGAAGTGGAATCGCGAAACAGTCAGAGGCGTCGAATGACCTCCATGTGGCGACCCTCGATCGGGCAGCTGAAGCTGGCACGGCCGCGGACGAACCAGAGGGGAACGGATGAGCGCCAGGACCCAGCGCCCCTACCACGTGCAGGCCTACCTCGGCACGGATCTCTACGAGCGGATCTTGAGGGAGGCAGCCGTCCAGCGCCAAAGCGTCTCGGAGT
>JAAETT010000357.1 GCA_024228115.1 bacterium | reverse complement strand
CCGTTTGTCCCTTCGACCGGACGACGGGCTCCGCGGCCAACCCGGCTCCCGGCCCCAATCCCAAAACGAGCAATGCTCCACAGATCCGGGAGATGGCTACTCGTACCTTGCTACCACTCATGCTCGCCTCCTGCAGACCGCAACCGGCGAGCCGGCCGCGTCCTCACACTCTAGCAACGCAGTCCCGCCGCAGCGCTCGCGACGCCATTTTTCAAAGCTCTTCCACCACGAGAATTGTTGCGCCAACTCCCACCGACGACACGTCGGCACGTGCGATCGCGCAACGCGTCGCCAACGGCCCGACGACTTCGAACACCACCGTGGCGGCGACGACCACCGGAAGAATCGCCGCACCTGGTCCGGGAAGTGACGAGCGGCGATCAGCGCCATGCCGTGGGCGACTCCGGCCTGGGGAAGCATGGCCAGACCCATCCGGCGCAGCTCCGGCTTCCCAGTGCCGACGCGGAGCAGGGTCACGCCGAGCCAGCCTCCCAGCAGGCGCCCAACCACGCGCAGGACGACGTACGCGACCAGCCACGGACCCGCCTCTGCCAGGGCGTCCATATCGAGGGCCGCACCGGCCAGCACGAAGAACACGATCAGGAAGGGCCACTCGATGCCCTCGATCGCATGAAACGGACGATCGTGATGGCTCGCCAGGTTCGCAACCACGGCGCCTAGCGTCATCGATGCCAGCAGGAACGAGACGTCGAGCCAGAGCGCCAGGCCACCACAGAGGAATACCAGGCCCAGGGCCTCGTACAGGCTCGGCTCGTCTGGATCGATGCGCCCGGTCAGGCGCGCCATCGGCACGCCCAGCGGGACACCGAGAGCCAGCGCTCCGCCCAGATCCCAGAGACCGTGGAGTAGCGCTCCTGACCCGCCGTCGCCCAGCGCGAGCACACCGGCCTGGACATCACCTCGACGATCGGTGTCGATCCCGAAACGGAGGGCGGCTGGCAGATCACCACCGGCGATGTCGTGAACCGTTCGTCAACCGCCCTCACGTCATTCGTCGTCCATTCGGGCCGGCAGGCCAGCCGGGCGCTCCGGCACACGCCGGGAGTTGGGTCCGGTATACTCGATGGCGCGCATTGTGCGCGAAGAGGACGTCCTCGACACCGTGGCATGGCTACGATCGCTGCTGCGCTTTCTCTCAGGTAGTGCCCGCGACCTGACCCCGATCGTGCTAGTCATCGCGCTCTTTCAGCTGATCGTACTGCGCCAGCCGTTTCCCAATCTCGGCAGTGTTCTGATCGGCCTGGTCCTGGTCCTATTGGGTCTCGCCTTCTTCGTGCGAGGCCTCGACCTCGGCCTCTTTCCGCTCGGCGAGAGCATGGCGTACTCCTTTGCCCGAAAGGGGTCTCTCGGCTGGCTGCTGGCGTTCTCGTTCGCCCTGGGTTTTGGCAGCACGGTCGCGGAGCCGGCGCTGATCGCGTTCGCCGAGGAGGCCTCCAAGGTGGCGGCCCGCGCCGGGGCCATCGCCGACACCGACGGGGCGCGCCTCGAATACGCGCTCGGCCTGAGGCTCACGGTTGCGCTCGCGGTCGGCGTTGCCATCGTGATCGGCGTCCTTCGGATCCTGAGCGGATGGCCCATCCATTTCATGATCGCCGCGGGATACCTGCTCGTCGTCGTCACGACGCCCTTCGCGCCGGAAGAGATTATCGGCATCGCCTACGACTCCGGTGGGGTCACGACGTCGACCATCACGGTGCCCCTCGTGACGGCTCTCGGGGTCGGCCTCGCGTCCTCGATCGAGGGCCGCAATCCGGTCCTGGACGGCTTCGGGCTGATCGCGTTCGCCTCCCTGACGCCGATCATCTTCGTGATGGTCTACGGGATCATGATCTGATGTCGCTCCTCGCGGGCTTCCTCGAGACCCTGGGCGAGACCCTCCGCGACGTGCTGCCGCTCGTCGGGATCCTCACCTTCTTCCAGCTGCTCGTGCTTCGCAGGAGCCTGCCCCACCCGAAGCGGCTGCTGCAGGGCTTCGGCTTCGTGCTGGTCGGCCTGGTGTTCTTCCTGATGGGCCTGGAGCTGGCCGTCTTTCCCGTGGGCAAGACGATGGCCGCGCAGTTCACGGCGCCCGATCTGCTCGGGGCTCCTGCGGGCGGGAGCCTGGGCCCCGTCGACCCGTCGGCCTACCTCTGGGTCTACGCCTTCGCCTTCGCCATCGGGTTCAGTACCACCATCGCCGAGCCCGCCCTCATCGCTGTCGCGCTCAAGGCCGAGGAGCTCTCCGGTGGCGCGATCCGCGCCTGGGGTCTGCGCATCGCGGTGGCGCTCGGCGTCGGCATCGGCATCACGCTCGGCGCCTTCCGGATCGTCGTCGGGGCCCCTCTCCACTACTTCATCATGGGAGGCTACGTCGTGGTCGTCGTGCAGACGCTCTTTGCGCCGAAGCTCATCGTGCCGCTCGCCTACGACTCGGGTGGGGTGACGACCTCCACCGTGACCGTTCCGCTCGTCGCTGCCCTGGGCCTCGGGCTGGCCGAATCGATCCCCGGTGCGCGTCCCCTCGTCGACGGCTTCGGTATGATCGCCTTCGCAAGCCTCTTCCCCATGATCACGGTCATGGCGTACGCGCAGGCCTCGCGAGGGCTTGGAGGACGCAGCCGCCAGGAGAGCGCTGACAACGGCGCCCATGGGCTAGCATCGGAGGATCGGACATGAGGTTCAAGCTGCTGATCGCCCTGGTGGACGATGACCTGACCGAGGCCGTCACCGACGCGGCCCGCGAAGCCGGCGCCACCGGATGCACGGTGCTGACCAACGCGAGGGGCGAAGGCCTCCGGAAGAAGACGACCTTCCTCGGCCTCACCCTCGAGACCCAGCGGGACGTGGTCCTGCTCCTCGTCGAGGAGCATCGGGCACGCCACATCCTCGAGACCGTCGGGGAGGTCGGCGGGTTCGATACCAGCTCGGGCACGGGGATCGCGTTCCAGGTCGACGTGGAGGATGCCGTGGGCGTCGCGCATATTGTCGAGCGCATCACACCGAGCTTGGAGGAGGGAGAGCTGTGACGAAGAGGGATGTTATCCGGGTCGCCGACGTCATGGAGCAGGACTACGCGGTCGTCGACGGCGTGGCCACCGTGGCGGATGCGCTCGCGATCTTGAAGGAGAAGAACGCGCACTTACTGATCGTGGCGAAGCGCCACGAGGACGACGAGTTCGGCGTCGTCATGGTCTCGGACATCGCCAAGCACGTGCTGGCACCCCACCGTTCGCCCGAGCGCACCAACGTCTACGAGATCATGTCCAAGCCGGCGCTGTCGGTG
>JAAETT010000356.1 GCA_024228115.1 bacterium | reverse complement strand
TCCGAATAGAGCCTTGAATCAATCGCACTGAAGTGGCCTTGTTGGGTGTCGGTGGAGAAGCCTCGTAACTCCTTCATCTCACACTCGCAGGGCCATTTCAATGTCCGGCCTTCACCTCAATACGACGGATTGGAGCTAGCTAGGCGCTCCGAGTGCCTCTTTGACTTTGCGCCGGAGGAGCTTCCCGGTTTCGTTGTACGGCAGCTCATCCCAGAACTCGACCAACTGGGGAACCCGAGACGAACGGAGATGCTGCTTCACCCATCCTTGCAGCGTCTCGGCGCTCACGTCGGAACCTCGGGCTCGCACGATCGCTGCACCCACTCCTTCTCCCCATTGCTCGTCCGGAACCGGGACCACCGCGCAATCGGCCACCTCCGCGTGCTCGTGGAGGACATCCTCGATCTCGCCCGGCGACAGATTCTCGCCACCTCGCACGATCACGTCATCGATGCGGCCTTCGACGAAGAGATATCCCTCGTCATCCAGGCGCCCCCCGTCGTTGGTCGGAAACCAGCCACCCTCGACGAGCAGGCTGCCCCGGCCCTTGTACTCGCCCGATACCTGTTCTCCGCGCACGTAGATCTCGCCGCGTTCGCCGATGGCGACGGGCTTTCCCGCTTCGTCGCGAATCTCGACTTCGACGCCCGGTAGCGGCCTTCCCGCGGAGCCCAGACGCTTGCGAGCGTCCGCGTCGGGGCTGCCCGCGGCCTCGCGATGCTCGTCGGGCCCCAACACAGCGATGGTCGAACTCGTCTCGGTCAGGCCGTAGGCGTTCGTGAACGCCGTGGTGGGAAAGTGGTGCATGGCCCGCTCGATCACGGGGAGCGGCATCTTTCCGCCGCCATAGGCAAGTGCGCGCAATGTGGTGGGCGCCATGTGTGCGCCGGCCTCGAGCTCATCGATGATGCGCGACAACATGGTGGGAACGACGAACGCGTTGGTGATGGCTTCCTTGTTGGCCAGGCCAAGCCAGGCGGAGGCGTCGAAGTTCGGTAGCTGCACCATCCGACGGCCGGAGTAGATGCCACTCAAGAGTGCTGCCATGCCCGCCACGTGATAGGGAGGCGCACTGACCAGCGCAGCGTCCGATTCATCCGCCGCCATGAAATCCATCGATCCGAGGATGTAGGAAACCATGTGCTTGTGGCGAAGCACCGCGGCCTTTGGAACACCGGTCGTTCCGCTGGTGAAGAGCAGGATTGCGATCTCTTCCGGATCCATTTCCCAATCGGGCTCGGCCGGCTCGGTGCTACCCCGCGCGATCTCGAGCAGTTCTTCTCGGCTGATGAGGGTCAGCCCGTCCCGGCCCTCGAGCCCGGAGGCGCGCTCCGAATCCGTGACGAGAACCGCCGGTGTGATCCGGGCGATCAACGCGTCGAGTTCGTCGCCAGTGAGCCGATAGTTGAGCGGCACGAACGGCAGACCCGCCCAGCCGGCGCCGAAGAGGGAGAGAGGAACGGCAGGGCTCGACACGTCGAGAAGCGCCGCATTCTCCACACCCAGAGCGCGAAGATGGGACGCCACCCGCCCGGCGCCGGCAAACAACTCGGCCATCGTCCAGCGATTGTCATCGCATTGGACGGCGACCCGCTCGCTCATCGCCTGGGCCGCCATTTCGAGCAACATCATCGTGTTCATGGAGCGATCCCCTCGCCTACGCGCCCAGCCTCAGTCGGAACTGGGAAGGGCCTTGGCTTCCTTCAAGACGAGGGGCGTTCCACCAGCGGCGAGGCTGCCCTCTCCGGGCTTGGTGCAGAGCAGCTCCAGATCGCCGGCTTTGTTGACGTAGCGCTTGCCGATCTGGGTGCCGTTCTTGTGGTTTGCATCGATCTCGCCACCAGATGCGTCAGCGGTCACATCCACCAGGGGAGAGCCGCCACAGCTCAGCTCCAGCTCTCCTTCAGGTGCCGCGATCACCATTACCTGGGTGTCGCATACGGCGCTCTTGAAACGGGTTCCAGCCTTGATTGCGGCCATTGCAGATCTCCTGCTCATCAAATGCACGGAACGTCTTGCCGTGCGGATCTCGAAAGAGCATGGATTCTACCGCTGTTCTGGATCTTCGGGATCCCCGTGGTTCGGGTACCCTCCCGTTCTTTCTCAGGAGGCCCCTGCGTGCCCAGATCGGACGCTCTTCTCTGTTTCGCACTTGCCCTGCTCGGTGGTGTCTTGGCTTGTGCCCACTCCCCGGAAGCCCCGGCGACCGCGGTGGAGGCTGCCACACGACGGGTCCTGCCGGCCGGCGTGACGATCGGCGCCACCAACGAAATCGGCGCCCACGTGTGGCGAGGCCTGCCCTTCGCGAAAGCGCCGGTCGGTCCTTTGCGTTGGATGGCCCCTCGGCCGGCAGCGGCCTGGCCTGGCGTTCGCCAGGCGGTGAGCGACGGCTCGGCCTGCCCGCAGCCGACCAGCATGCTCACCCAGGGTCGCGAGCCTCGGGAAAGCGGAATGGTGGGCGACGAGGATTGCCTCTACCTGAATGTATTCGCGCCCGTGTTCGCGCCGAAGGAGGTGCCACGCGGTGGTGCCCGACGGCCTGTCATGTTCTGGATCCACGGCGGCGGAAACGTCATCGGCGAAGGCAGCGGCTACGACGGAAGCGTCCTCGCCGAACGGCACGGCGTTATCGTCGTCGCGGTCAACTATCGTCTGGGGCCGCTCGGCTGGATGCGCCACCAGGCACTCCGCGCAGGTGCCGAGAGCGAGTTCGATGCGTCGGGCAACTTTGGCACGCTGGATCTGGTCGAAGCCCTGCGTTGGGTGAACATCAACATCAGTGCCTTTGGCGGTGATCCCGGAAACGTCACGATCTTCGGAGAGAGTGCTGGGGGCTTGAACGTGATCAGCCTGTTGCTGGCCAAGCCGGCGGAGGGGCTCTTCCACCGAGCGATCACCCAGAGCGGCGGGACCTGGTCGTCCGACCCGCACGAAGCCGAGAACTGGCGGGATGCGGCCCGATCCGGCAAGCGCTGGAGTTCCTCGGAGATCACGGCGGCCCTCGTACGGGCAGAGCCGACGACGAGCGGCCCGGACGAAGCTCGCGAACACGTGGAGAGCCTGAGCGAAGACGCGCTTGCGACCTATCTCCGCAGCAAGAGCGCGGACGAAATCTGGGCACCGCTCGTCGCCGGTGGCCGAGGCGAAGGGAACCTCTTCGACGAGCTTCCGATGGTCTTCCGGGAAGGGTCGGTGCTTCCCTCCCGCCCGTTCCACGAGGCCTTCGCCCGCGGCGATCAACACCGTGTGCCTGTCGTCCTCGGCACGAACCGCGACGAGAGCAAGACCTTCATGTTCGGCGATCCCGAGTACATCCGCCGTTGGTTCGGCCTCTTCCCGCAGGTGCGCGATTGGGAGGTCTACGAACGGGACGCCTACTTCGGCAGCGCGCTGTGGAAAGCCGACGGTGCCGATGAAATCGCGAGCGCCTTGCACGGGCATCAACCGGGCCAGGTCTTCGTCTACCGTTTCGATTGGGACGAAGAACCGAAGCGACTCGGGTTCGATCTGGCCAGGCTGCTCGGCGCGGGGCACGGCCTGGAGATTCCCTTCGTGTTCGGCACCTTTGATCTGGGCTTCTTGCGCATCATCTCGAATGAAGAGAATGAGCCCGGCCGCGCGGGCCTCTCCGACGCGATGATGTCCTATTGGACACGTTTCGCGGCGACCGGAGACCCGGGCCTTGGGCGGGCCGGCACCCTGCCCGCCTGGACGGCCTGGGACGAAACCACTGCCGAGAGCCATCGCTCGATGATCTTCGACACGGAAGCCGGCGGAGGTCTGCGGATGAGCGCCGAGACCGTGACGTTCGACGGGTTGGCGGCAGAAGTCCAAACCGATTCCACGTTCAGCGCCGAGGAGCGCTGCGAGGCACTCGACGCCATCGCCAAGCTGGCACACCACGCCACCGAGGTCGCGGGCTGCGCCGACGATGGTGCCAAGACATCGCCCAAGGGCTAGCGTCCTGGATCCCATGCATCCGACCACGATCTTCATTCCCGCCTACCAGGCGGAGCAGACCATCGAAGCGGTGATCGAGCGCATACCCGAAGCCTTCTGGCCCGCGGTCTGTGAGGTGCTCGTCATCAACGACGGCAGCCAGGACGACACCAGCGGAGCCGTGCGGAGGGCGACGGAGCGTTTCCCGAAGGTGCGGCTGGTCGCAGAGGCCGAGAACCACGGCTACGGGACGGCCGTGAGAAAGGGCCTGCGGCTCTCTGCGGAAACACCCGCCGAGTACGTCGTCTGCTTGCATGCGGATGGCCAGTACCCGCCCGAGAAGATGGCCGAGTTCGTCGCCTACATGGCGGAGCACGAGATCGACGTGCTGCAGGGCTCCCGGCACAAGGACGGAACGGCCAGCCAGGGCGGCATGCCCTTCTACAAGGTCGTCGCCGGAAAGATCCTCACATGGCTGGAGAACTGGACCTTCGGCCTGCAGATGAGCGACTACCACTCGGGCTTCATGCTCTACAGCCGCAAGGCCGTTGAGAACATTCCGTTCGAGAGCCTCTCCTACTACTTCGATTTCGATCTCGAGGTGATCGCCAGCGCTCGGGCCCGTGGCCTAAGCGTGGGTGAGCTCGGAATCCCCACTCGCTATGACGACGAAGAGAGCCACCTGAACCCGATCTGGTACGGCCTGCGATGTCTGCGGGTCATGCTGCGCTACCGGCTGGGTCGCTACTAGTCCCTTGTCACACCAAAAGCTGGGGGTAGAGTCGTCGCAGTTTCACGCGGGCTTGTTGGGTCGTGAATTGCCAGTCGACGCCCTTCGTCGTTCGGTTGCGATCGTCTTGCCAGGCTTGGACTTGGCGCGTGAGATC
>JAAETT010000355.1 GCA_024228115.1 bacterium | reverse complement strand
TCCGAATAGAGCCTTGAATCAATCGCACTGAAGTGGCCTTGTTGGGTGTCGGTGGAGAAGCCTCGTAACTCCTTCATCTCACACTCGCAGGGCCATTTCAATGTCCGGCCTTCACCTCAATACGACGGATTGGAGCTAGCTGTCGAGCGATCCAGCCCAGCGCTCCTGCAGCTCGCCGATTCCTCGTCCGGTCGTTTCCTCGAGCATGCCGATCGCGCGAGGGTCTTCGAGATCCTGGGCTTCGAGCCGCACCTGGAGGGCACGAGCCATCGTGTAGGAAGGGCTCGTGATGTCGAGATGGCGCACGCGGGTGCGCCCGGTTTCACGGTCCAGGATGTCGCCCAGGGGGACGGGATGGATGCCATTCCCCTCACGGGTGATCATCACGGAATGGGTGCCATCGAGTAGGCATCGCACGGCGCCGGCACCGAGATCTCGGGTGTACTCCGCGTCGAAGGCATTGGGCGCGACGCAACGGAGTTCGTAGCCGACATCCTTGGCCACCATCGTCACATTCTGGCCCAGATCCTTCAGCCCCTGCTTGACTCCGGAGACCAACAATCGACCCAGTGGCAGCTCGGCGAGGCGGACGTGGCCGTGTTCGTCGCGCGGAAGCTCAGGCAGCTGCTCGAGATCGTCGGGATGCAAACGCTCGCCAATCCCCTCGGCAACGACGGCCACTCCGTAAGGGCGATGAAAGGCAATTCGCTTCACGACGGACGCCTCGATTCGTCGCTGCACATCGGCCAGCCGGATCGGCCCCTCCGGGAACTCCTCGCTGACGATCGCAAGGGTCGCACCGGCAGATTTCGCTGCACCGAGTGCGAGGTGCCCGGCGGAACGCCCCATCATCACCGTCACATACCAACGGCCTGTCGTTCGTGCATCTTCCATCAGGTGGCTGAGGATCGTTGCGCCGGTTTCCCGGGCGGTCTCGAAGCCGAAGGTCGGGATGCCTTCGGGAAGCGGAAGATCGTTGTCGATCGTCTTGGGCACATGCGCCACACGGATTGCGGGTCCGGCTTCCTCGGCGACGCGCATGGCGGAATAGCAGGTGTCATCACCACCGATCGTCACGAGCTGGTCGATGCCGATCTTGCGCAACGTCTCGACGACGCGGCGGAGATCCTCCGGTTTCTTCGTCGGGTTGGCGCGCGAAGTCTGGAGGATCGAGCCACCCAACAGGTGGACCCGCGACACCGTACCGATGCTCAACTCGGTGCAGTGATCGGTCTTGCCTTCCATCAACCAGCGAAATCCCTCGAACAGGCCGAAGACGCGGGCACCTTGGCGTCGCGCATAGATGGCCGCGGATCCGATCACGCCATTGATGCCAGGAGCCGGCCCGCCGCCCACCAGAATTCCGATCGTCGTCATCGTGTCTGCCTCCGCGAGTGTGTCGAGCCTGCTAGGGTGGCGCATTCTGAACAGGGGAGACAGATGGATCGTCCGCGTCGGGGACGAAAACACCTGATTGCCATGGTGGGGCTTCCTGCCCGCGGAAAGACCTTCACAGCCCGCAAGCTGGTCGGCTACCTCTCCTGGCTCGGCTACCCCACCCAGGCGTTCAACGTAGGGGAGCATCGCCGCGTCACGGTCGGGCCGGGCCAATCCCACGAATACTTCGACCCGGCGAACAAGGATGCCGCCCGGGAGCGGGCAGGTCTCGCCGAGGATGCGCTCGATGAGGCGTGCGGTTGGCTGCGGCAATCAGGCCGGATCGCCGTCTACGATGCCACCAACTCGACCCGGGAGCGGCGTCGCTCGATCCGGGAGCGCGCCGAAGCGGAGGATTTCGAGCTCCTGTTCGTCGAGATCGTGAACGACGATCCGGCGATCATCGAAGCCAATTTGAGGGAGACGAAGCTCCGATCCCCGGATTATGAAGGTGTCCCCGAGGCCCAGGCCCTGGCCGATTTCGGCAAGCGCATCGCCCACTACGAAAGTCAGTACGAGACGCTCGGGGAGGATGAGGGTGCATGGGTCCGGCTCCGGAATCGGGGCGCCCAGGTCGTGATCAATCGCGTGTATGGATACGTCGTCGGGAAGGTCGTCTTCTTCCTGTCCAATCTCCAGGTTACGAACCGGCCGGTCTGGCTCACCCGCCACGGCCAGAGCGTGTACAACGTGCAGGGCCGAATCGGCGGGGACGCATCGCTCTCCTCGGCTGGCGCGGAGTATGCCCAAAGCCTCGCCGCCCATGTTCGCGATTCCTTTCCCTCGGCGGCGAACCTCGACGTCTGGACGAGCACGTTGCGTCGAACCGTCCTGACGGCAGAGCCGCTCGGCTTGCAGACGGGCTCCTGGAAGGCGCTGGACGAGATCCATGCGGGAAGCTGCGAGGGCATGACGTACGCCGAGATCGAACGCTCCATGTCCGGCGAGTTCCACGCACGCAAGCGCGACAAACTCGAGTACCGCTATCCGCGCGGAGAATCTTATCTGGACGTCATCCACCGCATCGATCGGGTCTTGATCGAGCTGGAGCGCTACCGCACTCCCGTTCTGGTCGTGGCCCATCGCGCCGTCCTGCGCGCGATGGTGGCCTACTTCCAGCAGTTGCCGATCGTCGAGACTCCGCATCTCGACATGCCCCTGCATACGATCATCAAGCTCACCCCGACGGCCTACGGCTGCCTGGAAGAACGCGTGCCGTTGGCGCCGCAAGTGGAGAGTTGAGTGGGCGCCGAGATCGACCGTTCTCGGCCGGGATCCGTCGATTGGACCGAAACCCGACGTTTGATTCTGGCGGATCTCGAGGTCTACGCCTTGTGGTACCCGCGTTTCTCGGCGGATCGACCCGCATGGCAACGCCTCTTGTACGTCTTGTTCCGCACGGAGACGTTCGGTGCCGCGCTTCGCTACCGCCTCCAGATCCTGCTCTGCTCTCTCGGGCTACGCCCACTCGGAACGCTGCTGGCCAGTTGGAACCAGGCCCTCTCGAATGTATCGATCGGCCACGATGTCCGGATCGGTGGCGGGGTTCACTTCGTGCATGGTTTCATCGTGATCAATGGACGGACGACGATCGGAAAGAACGCGACGATTGCGCCCTACGCGACGTTGGGGCTTTCCAACTCGTCACGCGTCGTCTTCGGCTCTCCTGGGCCGACACTCGGAGACGATGTCTTCATCGGTAGCGGTGCGAGGCTTCTGGGGCCGCTCCAGATCGGTGATCGCGTGCAGATCGGTGCGAACGCGGTGGTGCTCGACGACGTTCCCTCGGATCACAGCGCGGTCGGAGTTCCGGCCCGGAGTCTTCCGCGCCGCCCCCACGCTTGACGCGGGGCTTCGCGCTTCCTTACTGGAAGAGCGCCTCGCAACCCGTTCCGGCCAGCACGGTATCGACCGTCGTGCGTTCGGCCTCGGAAAGCCCGGCATGCGCCTCGCGCAACCAACGCAAGCACTTCGCCTGGTAAGGGAAGGGCTTCTGGGTCCAGGGCTTGCCATCGATCTGTGTCTCGACCCGCTCCGCTCCCTGCTCGAGCGCTCGCGCATTGGCCAGCAGGAATGGCGGATAGACCCTGCCGACCTCGGACAGAAGTGCTCCGAGAGTCTCGGGAATGGCATCCCCGGAGATCCACGGGCCGGGCTCCAACCCGCTCAGGTCTTCCATCTTCTCGACCCACGCATAGACGCGCGGCGATTCCTCGATGGTGACCGCGACCGGTGTGGGATCGAAGAGCGCGAGCTGGGTGAGCTGGCCGTAGATTCCAAAATCAGCAGAGCCCGGGCGACCCCCCAGCAAGAACGGGAAGTGTTGCAGGTGTGCGTCGAAGGCCCGGAGAAAGCGCCGGTAGCTCTGCTCGATCACCGGCGCGGTGGTGTCGTTCGAACCCACGACCCACAGCCGCTCGATCTGGCGTTCGCGAATCATCTTGGAGACGGGCGCCAGCTCCTCGTCGGTCATGCTCGCGCTTCGCCAGAGCGGCAGGACGGCCCCGGCCTTCTCGATGTCGGCCGCGTAGTACCAGCGGTAGTGGAACATCGCCTTCGTGAGCCACTCGTCGGCGTAGTCCTCGACGAGCGCATCGAGGAAGCGCAGCACCGGATCCTCCGGAATGACGCTGCGCCCCTCGAATTCTCCCTCGAAGCGCCGGATCAACGGCGTCGAATCGGTGACCGCTACCTCGTTCCCGTCGTCATCCGGCAGGAAGAAGGTGGGCAGGAGCGGTACTTTCGGCTGGGGAAGGCCCTTGGTTTCCGGCGAGCCAGGCAGGAGCAGCTGATAGGGAATACGCCGATAGCGGAGCAGCGCCCGCATCTTTCGCGTATAGGGCGAGCCCGGTGCACCCATCAGCCGTAGCGACAAGGAACCTCCCATTTCGACCGTCTCGTCTTGGCTAGACGGCCTCGAAGAGGGACGCCAGCCCCTGGCCACCGCCGATGCACATGGTCACGACGCCGTAGCGCTTGCCCTGCCGCTTCAGCTCTCGCAGCAGCTGGCCTGTCATGCGGGAGCCGGTCATGCCGAAGGGATGGCCGATCGAGATCGAGCCGCCGAGCGGGTTGAGCTTCTCGTTCGGGATGTCGAGCTCGCGCTGGCAGTAGAGCAGCTGGGAAGCGAAGGCTTCGTTCAGCTCGACGATGTCGATGTCGTCCATCGTGAGGCCGTGGCGCTTCAGCAGCTTCGGAAACGCGAAGACGGGTCCGATGCCCATCTCCTCGGGGCCGCAGCCCGCAACGGCGGTGCCCCGGTACACGCCGAGGGGCTCGAGGCCGAGCTCCTTTGCGCGGTCGGAACTCATCAGCAGGGTCGCCGACGCACCATCGGAGAGCTGGGAAGCGTTGCCCGCAGTCACGGTGCCACCTTCTTCCGCCGGCTTGAACACCGGCTTCAAACCGGCCAGTGCCTCGACGGTCGTACCCGGCCGGTTGCACTCGTCCTGCTCGACCTTGAACTCTTCTTCGAAGGGCTCCTCGCCCTTCTTCTGGACGCGCCGGGTCACGGTCATCGGAACGATGTCCTCGGCGACCTTGCCGGCTTCGACCGAAGCGGCGTACCGCTCCTGGCTCTGCGCCGCGTAGATGTCCTGGTCTTCTCTGGAGATGCTGTAGCGCTCGGCCACGACTTCGGCGGTAACACCCATCGGGAAGTAGAGGCCGGGGAATCGATTCTTGGCCGTCTCGTTCACCATCCGACTGGTGTTCTGGGTGCCGTCCTGCATCATCGTGATGGTTTCGACGCCGGCGCCGATGGCGACCTCTGCACCCTCGTGGAGGATCTGGTGGGCTGCCATGGCGATGGCCTGGGAGCCGGATGAGCAGAAGCGGTTCACGGTGGTCGCGGCGACCGTCTTGGGGAAGCCGGCGGCCATGGCGGCAACGCGCCCCATGTTCATGCCCTGGCAGCCTTCCGGCATGCCGCAGCCGAGGATCACGTCCTCTACTTCTTCAGCGTCCAGGGCGGGTTGGCGCGCGACGACCTCACGCAGCACGTGAGCGGTGTAGTCGACGGGCTCGGTCATGTTGAACGAGCCGCGGTGGGCCTTGGTGAGTCCGGTGCGGACGCTATCGACGATGACGGCTTCGCGGGCCATGGGGGTCTCCTTCCATCCGACCGCTGGCTGGCCGGGGTGAAACGGTTCGTGAACGGCGAGGAATATTTGCATATCACCTGCCAAAAGTCACATTCTGTATCCGGAGTCCTCGACTTGACACGGGCCATGTGAATGAATATTCATTCGCTGCATGAAACGGCAGCCTGCCCAGGCTCACGACCCCCAGGACACCCGTGCAGCGATCGTCCGTGCAGCGCTCGAGCTGATGAGCGAGCACTCCTACGCCGGCACCGCTGTTCCGGAAGTCGCCACACGTGCGGGCGTGGCTGCCGGCACGATCTACCGCCATTTCACCGGGAAGGAAGCCCTGGTGAACGCCGTCTACCGGGAGTGCAAGCTTTCGATGCATCGCTGCCTGGTCGACGCGATCGCCGGAGCGCCCTCCCCCCGAGAGGGATTCCGGCAGCTGTGGCGCGGCCTCTGGGAGTTCTCACGCAAGCAGTCCGAGGCGTTCCGCTTCCTCGAGATGCATCGCCACCTGCCCTACCTGGAGCCCGCCAGCCGCGAGGTCTCGAACTCGGTGATGGAGGGCGTGGCCGCGTTCGTCCGCTCGGCCCAGGCGGAAGGTGCGATCCGTGAGGGCCCTCCGGAAGTCCTGATCGCCCTGGCCTTCGGCGCTTTCGTGGGCCTGGCGAAGGAGGCCGACGCGGGCCTCGTGCGTCTCGACGAGCACACGATTGCCCTGTCGGAAGAAGCGGTCTGGGGTCTGGTGCGCTCGTAGGCCGGCCTTACGCAACTCAAGGAACACGTGCGCGCCCAACAGGAGAACTCATGATCGAACCCAGCACCCTGAAAGACCGAACCGCCATCGTAACGGGCGCATCGAGCGGAATTGGCCGCGCGATCGCACTCACCCTCGGCAGCGCCGGCGCCCATGTCTTCCTCTCGGGCCGAACCCGGGAGCCCATGGACGCGACACGCAAGCAGATCGAGGAGGCCGGTGGTGCTGCAACCGTCGTCGTCACGGAGCTACGAGATCCCGCGCAGGTGCGGTCCCTCGTCGACGAAGCCGTGCGCGAGACAGGCCGGCTCGACGTGATGGTGAACAACGCAGGCCTCTCCTTCCCCGCAAGCATCGTGGACGGCGAACCCGAAGAATGGCGAGCCATGCTCGAGACGAACCTGCTGGCGTTGCTGGTGGGCTGCCAGGCGGCTGTGCGAGCCATGCGGGCGTGCAATGCCGAAGGTCACATCGTGAACATCTCGTCGATCGCAGCCCAACGCCAGGACCCGGGTATCTACGGTGCCACCAAGCATGCCGTCAACGCCATCTCCGCGACGCTTCGCACCGAACTCGAAGAGGACACGATCCGTGTGGTGAACGTGATGCCGGGCGCCATCGCCACGAACTTCGCCCGCAACTTCGATCCCGCGTTCTTGAAGGGCATCATTGCGATGTCGGGTGTGGACGTCGAAGTCAAGCAGGGCGAACGACTTCCGGACGAGGTCTTCGAGAAGCTGGCCGGGCCCATGAAGCAGACTCTCGGGGAGCCCCAGGACGTGGCCGATGCCGTGCTCTTCTCCGTCACGCAACCGATCAACGTGAACATCGCGGATATCAGCGTACGCCCTGCCAAGCAGCTCAATCTCCCGTGAGAGATCGCCGACTCGCGCCGGGCTGCGGCTCGGCGTGAGTCAGCGCGTTGCCGTGCGCAGCTCGGCTTCGGGCCGTTTCGTTCCCGCGGCAATGGCTAGGTGCTCGAATGAGCGCGCGATCGAGCGAGTGAACTGTCCGAGATCGGGCAGCCGATCGTAGTCCGCGTTGAAGCCGAAGCCGAATTTTCCGTTGTAGCTGACGACGCTTACCGCGAGCCCGATGTTCTCGATCAACGGTGCCAGGGTATAGAGCGAGCGCATCTCGGCGCCCAGCAGATAGAGCGGGAAGGGTGGCCCGGGCACGTTCGTCACGAGCATGTTCTGGGTGCCGGTGGATGCGCCCTGGATATCGAACGGGATCCACTCGTGGAGGGCCGTCACCATCTGGACGCCCACGGATTGACGGGAATCCTTCAGCCTCTGCGTGAGTTCGTGGATGCGACGCAGTTGTTCGAGAGGATCCTTCTCGTCGAGGGGGAGCCGCACGATCCAGGACGAGACATGGTTGCCCATCTTCTCCTGATCGCCCTTGGAACGCACGTTCACCGGCGCGCTGACCCGGAAATCCAGACCTTCCGGGCGGATCTGCCTGCGGGTCATCAGTTCTCGCACGGCTCCGGTGACGATCGTCAGTACGACATCATTGATCGAGCAGCCCAGTGAACGGCGAACAGCCTTGAATTCCTCGAGGGAGAGTTCGACCCAGTCGTGGACGCGATGGGGGCCGACCGGCCCGTTGATCGGTGTGTGCGAGGCAGCGACGAGCTTCATCTTCGCCAGGTCGCCGACCGCTCGCAGCCGCGAGGCGACCTCCTCGCCCAGGTCCTCGGTCCCGGACACGAAATCGCGCAAGCCCTGTACGGCGCGGCCCGGAAGGTCGAGCCGGCGGCGCCATCCATCTCGCCACAATTCCATCCCCGAAGGCCTGGGTCGCGGTACGAAACGGGGCGCATCGGTGATTTCGTAGTCTGCCGTCATCGAGTAGAGGCGTTCCATCAAGCCCATGCCCGAGGCACCGTCGATCATGCAGTGGTGAGCCTTCATCACGATCGCGAAGCGATTGCCCGAGATGCCTTCGACCACCCAGGTCTCCCAGAGCGGGCGACCACGATCGAGCGGGCGCTGCATGATGTCGGCCGCCAGGCGCTTGAGCTGCGCGTCGCTACCCGGGCGGGGCAGCGCGATGTGCCGCATGTGGTAGTCGAGGTTGAACTGGGCATCATCGACCCAATAGGGCCGGTCCTCTCCGGACATCCAGGCGAGTTTCTGGCGATAGCGCGGTACGTGGTGCAGGACTGCCGCAAAGCCCTGCTTGATCGTCGCGAAATCGATGCCCTCATCCGGAGTGAGCAGCGGGGACGCGTCGAAGATCATGATCCCGGAGCCGTGCATCGTGAGGGAAGGCGTTTCCCAATCGAGGAAATCGTTGTCCTGGGCCGAAAGGCGCTCGTAGTGGTAGTGGTCCATCCGTTCCCTCAGGCCGCCTGGGCGTTTGCGGCCGCGCAGAGCTCCCGGAAGCACTCATCCGTGAAGCGCACCAGGTCGTGCAGATCCGGGAGCAGCTCCCAATCCGAATTGAAGCCCCAGTGCATCTTCGACCCCCGGACGTAGAGGGCGACGCGCAAGGCTTGATCCGGAACCAGCGGCAAGATGGGGAAGGCGTCGGTCAAGCGTGCGCCGAGCAGGAAGCGATCCGTTTCCGGGCCGGAGAGAAGGGCGAGCGTCAGGTTCGAAACCCGGCTTGCCAGCAGGATCCGCGTGACCGCACCGGAGAGACCGGGCCAGAGCAAATCGGTTGCATCGGAGAACAATTCGTAACCGACGTGGGTCGAGGCCTCGAGCTCTTGCGCTACCTGCTCGAGACGCACCAACGGGTCCGGCTCGGTGATCGGCAGCTTTGCGACCATCCAAGCGAGGGCGTCGCCGGCGAGTTCCTCGTCGAGCAGGCCACCTGCCTGCTCCGGAAGAGCCGCACTCATATTGAGATCCCGCTGGTCGGCCCGGGGAATACCCCGCTGCTCGAAGAAGCGCCCCACTGCGCCGGCCAGCGAGGAGAGCGCCACGGCATCGAGACCGATGCTGCAACGTTCCGCCACCCTTCGAGCACTGTCTGCATCGGAGATCATCCAATCGAGACGCCGGTGGGGACCGATGCGACGATTGAACGGCGTCTCGGATGCCAGACCCGTATCGCGGAAACCTTCCAGGCCGTTGCGCAGTTCGTCCCAGCTGCGTTCCGGGTTCTGGCCCGCCTTCAACAGGAATCGCCCGAGTTGGAGCGGAGCTTCCATTCGTTGTGCGACGGAATTCCGCAGCAGATCCCGTCCGGAGGGTGCAGGACGCGGAAGCCAGACGGGCCCGGGCTCGGGCGGATCCGGATCGGCGTTGTCCGAGAGCAAAGCCTGGATCAACCCGATCTCCCACACGCCATGGGTGATGCATTGATGTGCTTTGACGATGAGCGCGAAGCGGTCGTCTTCGAGTCCCTCGACGACGTGCAGTTCCCAGAGCGGTCTTTCCTTGTCGAGACGTTGCGAGGCGATGTGACCGCATAGCCGCTTCAGTTGCCGCTCGTCCCCCGGGTGGGGGAGATGCGTGTGGCGCACGTGGTAGTGGAGGTTGAAGGTGGCGTCATCGACCCAGGCCAACCCTCCGCCGAGGGGTGCCCGCGCCAGGCGCTGGCGGCAGCGCGGCACCCGGTAGAGGCGGGATTCCACGAAGTCGCGGATGCGGTCGAACGCGACCCCGGCGCCCTGACCGAGGGGGCCTCGCTCGAACAGGAACGCCCCGCCCACGTGCATTTGAACGTGGGCATCCTCGAGATCGAGGTTCAGACGCTCGGACGCGGTGAGGAATTCGCTGTGACTCATGGGGCACACAGCTGCAATTGACGCGCCGGTAAGTGGGAGGGCTTGCAGCGCACCGCGTGCTGGGGCTCCTCCGCTAGCGGCATTCCGCCTCACCGGGGTGTCCGGTCGGGTCAGAAGGTCCCTGGAACCCCTATGGCGTGACGATCGGGAAGTTTGGCGCCATCGGGTCGAAGAGCGAGAAGAAGCCCATCAACTCGAGGCGGCTGCCTTCCACCTCGAGCTCGTCGGAAAAGACCATCTCCCGGAGGCCGGTCTGGCCCAGGAGCAATCTCAGGAAGAAGCCATGGGTAAGGCGGATGGTCGCCGCGGCATCCGCTGCCGGCTCGCGTTGCCAATGGTGGAGGACGGCGTTCTCGATGGAGAGAACGTGGCTCTCGTTCAGGTCCGTGAAGACGAGGTTGATCGTCACGTTCTCGTCGGAGGCATCCGGTCCATTCAAGCGAGCCGCCATCGCATCGAAGAACCGCGCCACCGGAATGTGTTTGACGAGTTCCGCGGCCCCCTCCAAGGGGCTGGGTGCGTCGGCCGGAGGCGGGCCATGTCGGAGCTCATAGGCACCCGACAGGTAGACGTCGCGCCAGGGCGCCGATTCTGCCTGGTAGCCGAGCTGGTCGTAGGTCCGCGCGAGAAGCGCTCGGGCTTCCGTATTCGCCGGCTCCGCGAAGACGAGATGGTCGAGGAGCATCGCAGTCCATCGGTAATCGCCGCGGTCGAAGGCTGCCTGGGCCTTTTCGAGCACCGGAGCGGCGCCGCCCATCGCCTCGACATAACGAGCTGCGGCGTCGGCAGGTGCCAACGGATCGAGGTGGGCTGGATTGGCGTCGTACCAGCCGAAGTAGGCCTGATAGACCGCCTTGGCATTGTGCCGCACCGTGCCGTAGTAGCCCCGGTTGCCTAAGTGGGGGCGAAGCGAGGGCGGAAGCTCGAGTGCATCCGCAATTTCCTGGGAGGTGTAGCCGGCGTTGGCCAGGCGCAGTGTCTGGTCATGAATGTATTTGTAGGTATCGCGCTGGCGCTTCAAGTACGTCTGGATGCGTTCATTGCCCCAGGTCGGCCAATGGTGACTGGCGAAGGCGACTTCCGCTTCACGACCGAAGAGTTCGAGGGCTTCGTCGATGTAGCCGCTCCAGCGCAGGGCGTCGCGCACCTTTGCGCCACGAAGGGTGTAGAGGTTGTGCATCGTACGCGAGACGACCTCGGCGCCGCAGAACGCCTTCTTCTCCGGGAGGTAGAACATCAGCTCGGCCGGAGCCTCGGATTCGGGTGCGTATTGAAAGACGAAACGCACGCCATCGAGGGTCATTGCCTGAGGCGTGCGGTCGATGACATGCGTCGGTGGCATGATCGTCGTATTCCCCCGGCCGGGTTCCTTGCCGAGGCCTGAATCGAGATGGCCTCGCGGGCTGCGGGCCAGACGAAAGCCGTACATGAAGGCGGCGCGTCGACTCATCGCCGGGCCTGCCAGGAGGTTCTCACTGGTCGCTTCATGCAGGAAGCCGGCAGGTGCGATGATGCGCATGCTTCCGGACGCGATCTCCTCACGTGAAACGATGCCAGACGTTCCGCCAAAATGATCGACGTGGCTATGCGTGAGGATCACCGCAGTGACGGGCTTGTTGCCCAGGTGTTTGCGGGCGAAGGCCAGGGCCGCAGCGCCTGTTTCGGCAGAGCCGAGGGGATCGACCACGATGAAGCCGCGTTCGCCCTCGATCAGACTCATGTTCGCGAGGTCGTAGCCGCGCACCTGGTGGACGCCAGGTGTGACTTCGAAGAGCCCATGCAGATTGTTCAGCTCGGCCTGGCGCCACAAGCTCGGGTTCACGGAATCCGGCGCCGGGCCCTCGATGAAATCGTAGGCCGGGCGATTCCAGACGAGGCGATCGCCGCTGCCGGGGATCTCGAGTACGTCCTCCCGGGCGACCAGGCCGCGGATCGCGTCTTCGCGGTCGGAGGAGCTCGTCAGCGGCAAATCCTTCACTCGCTGGTCGCGTATGGCCACGGTGGCCTGCGTGGGCGGCGTGTGGCCGAAAGCGTCGGCATCGGGATCGGAAGGCAGGAGGGTGTCGCTCTGGCCGCATCCGGCGAACAAGAGAGCCAGCGTGACGACGAACAGGGTGGGGGCGGGTCGCATCTCGATTCCTCCTTGGGGCGGCTGGCATACCAGCCTCCTGGGGACGGCTTTGTATACCACCCTCTGCCAGCGGATGTCCTCGTGCCAGTCCCTGGCACCAGCAGCGCATTTCGCCCTGGACTCCGGCGCGAGGCCGGTCGTACGCTTGGGTTTCGTACGGGAGGAGCCTCATGGCACGTTTCGTAAGCTACGCAGCGGGACAGTTTTCCTGGGTGGATCTGATGAGCAACGATCCCGAAGCCTCGAAGGCTTTCTACGCCGCGCTCTTTGGCTGGAAAGGGGCGGACAATCGGGACGACCAGGGCGGCGGCTACACCATGTTCCAGATGAGCGGTCTCGATATCGCCGGCATGGGTGTGATGAGCGAAGAGATGAAGGCCTCGGGGTTGCCGCCTGTCTGGTCGAGCTATGTAACGGTCGAAGATTGCGACGCAAGTGCGGCCCATGCGCGCGCTCTAGCAGGCTGCGGAAAAACCCCGTGCGGGTCCGCCAATCGGTTGGTACACGCATGATCAGGGGGTGAGAGATGCGCGGAACCGATCACGACCAGTCTGCGATGTTCAGCTACGTGTCGCCAGAAGCGCGAATTCCGG